>JBQEKJ010000031.1:0-8351 GCA_052103835.1 Pauljensenia sp. | reverse complement strand
GGGATCGTGTCATTGAAGTGGGCGTCGGCCAAGGCCGCGATGACACGGCTGGCCCAGTAGAAGTTCTCCGTGGTGACCCGGGCAGTCGTGTCGCTGAGGTAGTCGGGGATGCTGTCGACGTTCGTGTACAGCGGCACCAGCGCGTTGAACGGGTTGGAGGCGAAGGCCACCCACTGGATCGCGCGGGAGGACTCCGGCACGTAGGGGCGCACCTGGAGGACGGACAGCTGGCTGTGGCGGTTGATGCCGATGGGCCGCAGCAGGTGGCGCTGCGCCTCGGTGCCCAAACTCGAGTACGGGTCGTACTGCGTGCCCTGGTAGTGGGAGCTCAGCACGTACTTCACGTCCTCGATGGTGATCCTGCGCTCCGGGATCCTCGCCCACGGCAGGTCGTCCGAGCTCGGCGTGTAGCGCGGGTTCGGCCCGTCCCACTCCCCGCTGCTGGGGTTGAGCACACGCTGCATGAACCACGCACGCGGCGTGTTGTAGACGTGGTCCGAGTCCGAGTGGGACCCGAAGGCGTCGCGCGCATTGAAGTCACCACCCAAGGACAGGTCCAGATGGTTCTCGGAGATGAACTCGCGCAGGTCCGGGCTGGCGAGGTGCTCACGTCCCTCCCCCAGCGCGTCGTCCACGTCGAAGGCATCGATGCCCAGCTGGTTGGGCATGGTGACATAGGCGTCGTCGGGGACGCGACGCGCGATCCAGTGGTGCCCACCCACCGTCTCCAACCACCAGATCTCGTCCGCGTCGGAGAATGCGACGCCGTTGGCCTCGTAGGTGCCGTGCTGCTCCAGCAGAGCTCCCAGGCGCAGGACGCCCTCGCGCGCGGAACGGATGTAGGGCAGGACCAGCGTGAGGAAGTCCTCCTCGCCGATGCCGCCGGAGCGCTCGGGGAGGAAGTCCGCCGTTCCCTGGGCACCCCGGGCTGGGACGTACTCGACGTAGGGGTCGGCGCCGAGTACACGCTCGTTCGTCGTGAGCGTCTCGGTCGCGCTCATGGCGACATTGGCGGCGTTGATCCCGGCCTCGCCCCAGATGCCCTCGTCCAAGATGGCGTTGGGGGCAGCGGTGTAGCGCACTGGTTCCTCGGGCAGCTCGATGGTGAGGTGGGCGATGACGGAGGTGTAGGTGCGCGGCTGGTCCTCGGGCCGGACGACCACGATGCGCTTGGGGTTGAACTCACCATTGGCCGAGTCCTCATTGCGCGCCACCAGCGGCGACCCGTCCCAGCTCGCTCCCCTGCCCACCAGAATCGTCGTGCAGCCCACGGGTGTCCCCCTCCGAAGTGGTCGAATGCTCCTGCCGCGCCCAATGGTAGGCGTCGGTGGGGCAAGCCAGCGAAGGGGGACGAGGGCGGACGCGTGGGGACACCGAACGCCGCTCGGTCTCCGTCGTGTCGTTCAACCGGGCAGGTACCCGTTCACGGCGGCGATGACCACCATGGTCACCAGGAAGCCGACCAGGTAGTTCAGCCACAGGAAGCGCACCCATCCGGCGTGGGCCCTCTCCGAGTCCTCATCCCTCACGTTCCACCAGGGCAGCACCGACACCGCGTACACCAGGCACAGTGGAGCCACCCACAAGGATGCTCCCCCGGCGAGGACCAGCAGCAGAGCCGCCGCGACGTACCCCGCCGCCGAGACGCGCACCGTCAAGCGAGCGCCGATCTCCGTGGCCACCGACCGCAGACCGGCCTCCCGATCGGGAAGCACGTCCTGGACAGCGCCGAACGCCTGGGATGCCATGCCCCACAGGAAGAACGCCACCAGGGGCGCGACCACCTCCCGTGACGCCAGGGACACAGGAGTGTCGGGCGCTGCCGCTGCCAGACCCACCAGCGCGGGCCCCGCGAAGTGGGTCGCGGATGTCGCCGAGTCCAGGAACGGGACCTCCTTGAACCGGAGGTGGGGCGCCGAGTAGGCCACCACCGCGAAGAGGACGACGGCCAGGACCGCGGCCGCGGCAGGACCTGCAAGGACTGCCAGCGTCACGGCCCACGGGACCGTGGTCACGGCGACCGCGACGAGGATGGTCCGGTGCTGGCGGCGCGGCACCAGGGCGCCCTCGACTCCACCCTTGCGGGGGTTGAGCAGGTCGGACTCGTGGTCGTAGACGTCATTGATGCCATACATCGCCAGGTTGTACGGGATGAGGAAGAAGAGGGTCCCCACCACCAGCGTGGCGTCGACCTGTCGGGTCAACAGCCACAACACCAGCGCGAAGGGGTAAGCCGTGTTGATCCATGACAGCGGCCGGGACGCCGCGAACAGCATTCTCAGGGTGCTCATGGCTGTCGTCCCTCCTCTGCCGGCCCCGGGGCGCCCTGCCGATCGTTGGTCCCACTGGCGGGCGTGACACCGGTCCGCGAGTTGCCCGGCAGGATCTCGCCACTCCGATCCGCACTGCTCCTGCCGAGACGCCGCAGCAGCACCGGGCCCAGGGAGGCGGTGAGGACGATGTAGGCGAAGTCCTCCAGCGGCGCCCATCCGATGCGCAGCCCGGAGGTGAGCGCCCAGTCGTAGGTGACGATCCCGAAGCGGATCAGCAGTGAGTCGAAGAAGGCCGTCAGCAGCGCGAGGAGCGCCAGGGTCGCACTCGTCGACGGGTCCCAGGGGCTGCGCCCGATGCCTCGCCCCCACAGGGTGGCCAGCGCGAGGACCGGGGTGAGGAAGGCGGCGTCGAGCGCCAGGTAGGTCAATGACGCAGCTCCGCCCCGCCACTGGCTGGACACCACGAGGACGGCGGCAAGGGTGACTGCCACGACGACGGGCAGGAGCCTCATGACACGGGCCCAGCGGTCGTCGGCACCGAGCAGACGGGTGACCGCGGCGTCGACCACCAGCGTCAGGTGGGAGAGGAAAGCGAGGAAGAGCACCTCCTCCACGGGCAGCTCGGATGCCAGCAGCCATCCTGTCTGCCAGGGTCCCTCCCCGCGGAGGAAGATCCCCGACCCGATACCGGCCAGGTCCCAGAGGAGCAGGAGAGCGACGCACAGGGCGATGGTGACCAGCGTGGGGCGCGGACTGCGGAAGATCGCGAGACGCCACCGGCGGTCGACGAGGAGCATGCAGGCGGCCGACCACAGGAGGAATGCCCCGTAGTACCAGCCCGTGCCGGTCAACTCGGGTCCCCGAGCACCTCGGGCGGAGTCCGCTCGGCCGGGTGGTGCGCCGTCAGGGATGCGGCCGGGCCCGCCGGGGTCGGGGGTGGCGTCACGCCCGACGAGGGCGGGAACGACCTCACGCTCGACGACAGCCGCGACGGCGACGAGGGCACGGCGAGCGGCTCGGGGACGGGGCCCGCGGAGGTGTCACCGTGGAGACGCTTGAGCACGTTCTCCGCACTGATGAGGGCCATGGGCACGCCGATGCCCGGAGTCGTCGTCTGGCCGGCGTGGAGGAGCCCGTCGACCCGGCGCGACGCCGATCCGGCGCGGAGGAACGCCGACTGGGACAGCGTGTGGGCCGGTCCCAGGGCATTTCCGTTGTGGGAGTGGTGGAGGAGGGCGTGGTCCGCAGGGCCCAGGGTGACCCGGGTGCGGACCCGCTCGGCGAGGTCGGGGATACCCGCCCAGGTCGCCACCTGGTCGATGGCGCGGTCGACGGCGTCCTCGACCTCGGCGTCCCCGCGCACGTCTCCCGTCCCGTTCCCGCGGGTGATGGAGCCGTGGCCGATGCCCTCATCGGCCGCGACCGGCACCAGCAGGAAGAGCGTCTCACTGCCCGGAGGCGCGGCATCGAGGTCCGTGACGCCAGCGCGACAGGCGTAGACCGAGGCCGGGTCGGGGACGCGGGGTCCTCCACCGAAGATCGCGGAGAAGTTCTCCTGCCAGTCGTCAGTGAAGAAGAAGGAGTGGTGGGAGAGCTCGGGCAGGTCCCCCTCCACACCGAGCATCCCCAGGACGGTCCCGATCCCGTCGGTGGAGCGCTCCCAGTACCCCGGTGAGTGGGACCGCAGGTGGGCGGGCAACAGGGCGGTCTCCGTGTGCCAGAGGTCAGCGGCGGACACCACGACGTCGCCTGCCACCTCCGTCGTGCCTCCGTCCCCGTCCCTGACCCTCAGCCCTGTCACCGTGGCTCGGGTCCTCCCCCGACCACCGGGGCGCGTGAGGATCTCCTCGACCTCGCTGCGGGTGTGGATACGCACCCCTGCGTCCAGGACCACGTCCCTCACGGCGTCCACCACGCGTCGCATGCCCCCACGGGGGTGGAACACACCCTGTTCCAGGTCCAGGTGAGTCATCAGGTGGTACATCGAGGGCGCCATGGAGGGCGCGGCGGAGAGGAACACCGCGTGGAAGGTCAGCATCTGACGCAGCACCGGGTCTCGGACCACGCGGGACGCCTGGGTCTCCAGGGACTCGGTGAGCAGGCGCACCAGACGTGGGAGACCGACGAGGACGTCCCTGTTGAGCCAGGGCAGCACGGACTGGAAGTTCGTGTGGAGGAAGTTGTCCATGGCGAGGGAGTAGGTCTCCCTCGCCGAGTTCAGGTGTGCACGCACCGCCGCACCCGCGCCGGGTTCGCGTCCCTCGAAGAGTTCCACGACCCGTTCCACCCCGGTGTGCACGTCCACGGGTGCGCGCCGACCGGCGAACAGGCGGTAGGCGGGGTCGAGGGCCACGAGGTCGAGATGGTCCTCCACCCGGGAGCCCATCAGGGCGAAGAAGTGGTCGAAGACCTCGGGCATCAGGTACCAGGTGGGGCCCGTGTCGAAACGGAAGCCGTCGACATGGATCTCACCGACCCTGCCGCCCACCTCGTCCCCACGGTCGAAGAGGTCGACCTCGTACCCGTCGCGGGCCAGGAGGCCCGCTGTGGCCAGGCCCGCCAGGCCTCCCCCGATGATGAGGGCGTGGGGCGCTGCGCCGCGGGCGGGGCGTCGCATGACGTGGGGGTGTCGGGTGCTCCTCATCGCGGACCTCCGGGTGCCGGGCGCGACGGTCTGCCACCCACGAGTTGTGGCAGGGACACGTCCTCCATGAGGAACGCCCGTGCCACCAGCACCGCCTTGCGGGCGTCGGGAACCCTCACGCGCGTGCGGGCAAGCTCCCGGGCAGGTGTCGCGGCGATGCGCCCGTTGAGCTCGCCGAAGAGGAGATGCGCAGTCCGCACCGCCACGCGGCTGGAGTCGGGCAGGAGCGCGATGACCTCGTCCGCGGCCCGCAGGTCCGCGTCGATGTCGTCCACGAGGCGCGCCTTGGTCGCCTCGTCGAGGGTGTCCGGGGTGACGCCCGGGAAGTAGGTGCGACCCAGTTCCTCGGAGTCGGTGGACAGGTCCCTGAGGAAGTTCACCTTCTGGAAGGCCGCACCGAGACGCTCGGCGCCGGGACGCAGACGCTCCCAGGCCTCTTCCCGGTCGGGCCGGTCATGGAGGAAGCAGCGCAGGCACATGAGCCCCACGACCTCCGCGGAGCCATGGACGTACTCCTCCAGGCTTCCCCGGTCGTGCGAGCTCCGCGTCAGGTCCGCCCGCATGGAACTGAAGAAGGGGGCCACCAGATCCTCGCCGATGCCCACCCTCCGCGCCGTGAGTGCGAAGGCGTGGATGACGAGGTCTGTGGAGAACCCACGCGGGATGGCCGCGAGGACGTCCTGCTCGTAGCGGTCCAGGAGTCCTTCGACCTGCCCGCCGGGCAGGTGGGCGCAGGCCCCGTCCACGACCTCGTCCGCGACGCGCACCATGGCGTACACGTCACGCACCGCGGTGCGCACCGGCTCCTGCAGGAGCCGCACGGCCATGCCGAAGGACGTCGAGTACTGCCCGATGACGACGCCCGCAGCCTCGTGGGCGGCACGTTCGAAGAGACGGGAGGGGGTGGGTGTGGGACGTGTCATCGGGTGCGTGCCTCCAGGGTGTCGGTCAGTGCGACCAGGGCGCAGGCCAGGGGCTCCGGCACGCTGGGATGGGTGAAGTGGGTACGGGCGGAGTGGTGCAGGGCTGAGGACAGCTCCCGGGCGTGGTCGCACGCGCCGGAGGAGACGATGACCTCACGGGCCAGGCGTTCGGCCTCGTCGGCGTCCCCCTGCCCCAGGTCGTCCCAGATGCCGGGCCACCGAGGGTCGCGGGCGGCGGCACGCACCGTGAGCACCGTGTGCTTGCGGCGCCGGAGGTCCGAGGAGGTGGACTTACCGGTGCGTTCGGGATCCCCCACCGTGCCGAGCAGGTCGTCGACCACCTGGAAGGCGCCACCGAGGTCACGTGCGCCGGCGGCCAGCTCAGCGGTGGGTGTCGGTCCCAGACCCGAGAGGACGGCTCCACAGGCGATGGGCGCCTCGAAGGAGTAGACCCCCGTCTTCAACCGGGCCAGCTCCAGGAGGTCCTCCTCCCCCGGGTGGGCAGTGGGAGAGGTCGAGATGTCGCGCAGCTGACCCTCGGCCGTGCGCCTGAGTGCTTCGTCGACGATCTCGACGACATGCGGCATGGACGGGCCCGCGTCCGCGAGCAGGCGATAGGCGCCGGTGAGTGCGAGGTCACCCGTGATGATCGCGCCCGAGGCCCCGGTGTGTGTCGCATCCGAGTCCCCGCCGTCGCGGGCCACGCCCATGAGCTCCGCTGCCACGGTGGGGCGCCCTCGTCGCAGGATGTCGCGATCCATGATGTCGTCGTGGATGAGGAAACCGGTGTGGAGGAGCTCGAAGGCGGCCCCGACACCGGCGGCTGCGGACAGGACATCGGTGTCCATGCGCGTGCCTGCGTGGGTGGCGACAGTGAGGACCAGGAGGGGGCGGATCCGCTTGCCTCCCTGGAAGGAGCGGGCCAGGAGATCCCACAGGCGGGTGAACGCCGGATCCGCGGTCTCAGCGCGACGCGACGCCAGGAACGCCTCAAGTCGGGCATCGACGAGGCCGAGGAGGTGGTCCTGCACCGAGGCTGTCGTCATCCGGGACCGTTCCATCCATCCAGTTGCTGCACCATCCAGGGGCTGAACGCGAAGGGAGTGCTCTCCACCGCCTGTCGCAGCCGCGTCAGGGACGACCAGGACCACTCAGCGACCTCATCGGGGTTGGGAGCCACGTCCGGGCGCGGGTCGACGCGCAGCACGAGGACGGGGCAGAACTCGTTCTCCACGACACCTGAGGCGTCCGCGGCACGGTAGGTGAAGCGGGGCAGGACCGTCTCGAAGATCGCGGTCGGACCGACATCGATGCCGAGCTCGTCCCGGAGTCGCCGACGCGCCGCATCGGCCTCCGACTCTCCCGGCATAGGGTGTCCGCACACGGAGTTGGTCCACACGCCGGGCCAGGTCGCCTTGGTGAGAGCACGTCTGGTGACGAGCACCTGGTCGGATGCATCGAGGACGTAGCAGGAGAAGGCTCGGTGCAGGGGCGTTTCGTGCGTGTGGACGTCTGCCTTTCGCGCGAGGCCCGTCGGCTTCCCGTCCGCCCCGCACAGCACCACGAGCTCGTCGAGGGTCTCCCCCACGCGGACACCGTGGGGGATGGAGGGGCCACTGACCGGGTACTCATGACTCGGAACCATCTCAGGAATGTACCCGAAACCCCTGCGAGGTGCGCGGGCAGGGCGATGCGGGAGTTGACGGTGCGGACGACCGAGTCCCTGCCCGCGGCGGACACCACGGACGTCACAGATGGTTGGGAGTCTGGACGTCTGGACGCCACGGTCGACCGGGGAGCGGCTCCTGCGCTCAGATCTTCACGCGAACAGCTCCTGCGCGAGGCCGATGAGCAGGCCCTCAGGGCCGCGGATGTAGCAGAGCCGGTAGGCGTCCTCGTACTGCACGATCCCGTCGCTGAGCAGCTCCGCGCCGTGGGCGCTGAGCCGCCCGAGGGTCTCCTCGATGTCATCGACGGCGAACATGACGCGCAGGTAGCCCAGCGCGTTGACCGGGGCCTCGCGGTGGTCCTCGATGACCTCGGGGGCGAGGAAGCGGGAGAGTTCGAGACGACCGTGGCCGTCGGGCATGCGCATCATGGCGGTCTCGATGCGCTGGTCATTGAGTCCTGTGACCCGACCTGCCCATTCCCCCTCGATCATGGCGCGACCTTCGAGCTCCAGGCCGAGCGCCTGGAAGAAGGTGATCGCCGAGTCGAGGTCCTCGACGACGACGCCCATGTTGTCGAGTCTGAAGGCCATGGCGCGATCCTACGGTCCGGGACACACGGGCGCCCACGGAGCCTCTCGCCCTGTCTGCCCGGACCGCGTCGGTGGAAGCGGGAACAGCAGTGCCCCCACGGATCAGCCCACACAGTGGCACCCACGCGCCTGAGCGCAGGACACACGATCGGATGGGGCGCGCGCCATTGCGATACCCCGATACCCCGATATCTCGATATCTGGTTTTCCAGATACTCACGAGGTATGCTGAAATCCCGATACGACTCGAC
>JBQEKJ010000030.1:0-14942 GCA_052103835.1 Pauljensenia sp. | reverse complement strand
GGCAGTGATGCCCTCCATTCCAGCATAGAGACGGAGACATGGATGTCGTCGATCCTGCGTGCCCCGCGAGTGACCGCCCTACCAGCCGCCGTCCGCCACCTGTTGCGGCCCACACAGCCTCGATTCATCCTCCTCGTCTCACTCGCGGACCTGACGGCAATCATGACAGCAGTCGGAGTCGGGCATCTCCTTCCCGTCGGCGCCATCGGCTTCGACGCCTCCCACACGATTGACGTCGTCCCACCTCCAGGTGAAGGACTCCTGGGAGTCGCGATCATCGCACTGTGGCTCCTGAGCCTTCTCGCGCTGCACACCTACGGCCAGACAGCCCTGGGTCCCTTGATGCGCCAAGCAGACAATGCGACCCGGGCGACTGCAGTGTTCATCGGCGCCCTCGCGCTGATGAGCTTGCTCCTCCACCTCCCCCTGGACCGGGCGACCTTCCTGGTCGTTCCCCCCATCGGACTGGCACTGATCCTGCTCGGACGCCTCATCTGCCATACTCTGCTCCTGCGCGTGCGCGCGACAGGGCACCTGGTGCACAGGGCGGTCACCCTGGGTGAGGGGGCGCAGACGGAATTCCTCGAGACGCAGATCCGACGTCACCCGGAGCTCGGCCTGTCCCTGGTCGGCAGCCTCGCAGCATCCACCATCGGGGAGGTCGGCTCGTCCCTCCGAGCAGCCTCCGACACTGGCTCCGTGGTCCGCGCGATGCGCGAGCTCGACGCCGACACACTCCTCGTCCCCATGGCGGAGGCCGGAATGGATCCCGCGCACCTGCGAGCCGTGCGATGGGAACTGGACGCTCAGGGGATGCGACTGGTCCTGGTCCCCCCTCTCAGTGGAGTCGGCGGGGAACGCATCGCGATCAGTGCCGGGAACGACCTCGCGCTGATCCGCATCGCAGCACCTTCATTCTCGGGCGCGAAGTATGTGCTCAAGCGAGGTTTCGACATGCTGGCCTCCAGCGTGGGGATCCTGCTGCTGACGCCCGTGTGGATCGCGATCGCTGCAACGGTGAAGATTGGCGACGGGGGTCCGGTCATGTTCCGTCAGAATCGTGTGGGATTGGACGGGCGCGAGTTCCAGATGTTCAAGTTCCGCACGATGGTACCCGACGCCGAGGACGTCCTGGCCGCCCTGGAGGCAGCGCGGGAACGCGACGTCGGCAACTCCGTGATGTTCAAGATGCGCAATGATCCCCGGATCACGCGACCCGGACATTTCCTGCGTCGCTTCAGCCTCGACGAACTCCCCCAGCTGTTCAACGTGTGGTTGGGGCACATGAGTCTGGTCGGGCCCCGGCCACCACTCCTCCGCGAGGTCGACGGGTACGAGAAGATGGTCCACCGCAGGTTCCACGTCCGACCAGGGATCACGGGACTGTGGCAGACGAGCGGCCGCTCGAACCTCTCCTGGGAGGACACTGTCCGCCTCGATCTCTACTACGTCGAGAACTGGACGATGCGACGCGACCTCATGATCCTGCTGCACACCTTCCGCGCAGTCGTCTCCAAGGACGGAGCCTACTGAGTGACCAACCCGTCCCCGGCCGCATCTTGTGGCCGGGGACGTCCCATGCGCACGCAACGCCCCGGCGAAGTCCTGCGACAGAACGGACCGAGCAGGCAGAACGCACGGAACGCCGTGCTGCCCGAGGCCCTTTCACGCGGTGCGGGGCACCGCGTGGAAGGCCCGGAACGCCGACCCCGGGAGGACCCCGCACACAGCACCGCCTCCGGGAGACCCGGAGGCGGTGCCTGTCCTGACGGGCGGGTCAGGACCTCATACGACCCCACCGGCGAGGGCGGCCCGCCGGTCGAAGCCGAGTTCTGTGAACGTCCCACCCAGCGCCACCTTGCGCTGGACCAGGCCGCGCGTACGCCCCACCAGTGCGAGAGCATCCGTGGTGTAACGACCGAGGAGACGTCTGGGTTCATGGGCGATGCGCCACGCCCAGCCCAGCCGAAGCCCATGGACCCAGTCGGGGAAGTACTGCTCCGACCGTGCGAACTGGTCGATCCACCCCCCGGCCGTGCACACCGTCGCACGGGGCAGTACAGCGTGCACCTCGGCTGCCACTTCCTCCTGCAGTCCCGCCCCCAGTCCCACGACGACCAGGGCAGGGTCGAAGTCCACCAGGATTGCGGGGTCCTCCCTCACGGAGGCGAGTTCGTCGAAGCCGTCGAGGGCCAGGACCTCTCGGGGCGCGAGTCTGTCCGCCGCCTGTCGGGCGACTCCGGGAGCCGCGCCCAGCAGGACCACACGAGCCTGCGGTCCGAGCACCTGCGAGAGGAACACGGGGAGGACCAGATCCGCAGACGTGCGACCGACCATGTGTCCGTGTCGACGGAGCACCAACTGCAGCAGGGTGCCATCGACTCCGACCAGGTGCATGTGCCCCATCGCATCCCAATCTGCGTGCTGGATGGACCAGTGGTTCAGCCAGGTCACCACCACGCCCGGATGCAGCATCTCCCGGGCGAAGCGGACGAGGATCCCCTCGTCCTGACCGATCCCCGCAGGGGCGGACGCGGTCACCGGTTTCGACGTGTTCACTGACATGGTCTCTCACCTCTCAAGGGTCGCGCCGAGGTCAAAGGTGACGCTGGGCGTGGATCTGTAGTTCAGGTGGGTCTCCACCGCGATGCGGTTGACACCGTCACGCAGCACAGTGCCCGGGACCTCGACCTCCACCGGGGTGGCGATGGCAGTTGCCGTGTTGACGGCGGCGTTGGCCCACGTCGTGTGGGAGACAGTGCCCTCGGCCATCCGGTGGCGGACCACCTCCTGGCCGTTGACGTATACGACCACCCCGTCATCCGCCCGGGTCGTGATGCTCAGCCTCGAGGTGTCCCCGATGTCTCCGAGGTCAATGTCGCTGACGAAGTAGATCGTCTGGGAGCGCTCCGCCGACGGCTTGTCGAGGGAGGTCGCAACTCCTGAGTGCCCCCAGCCCAGGGGCGCCGGACCCGTCGACCAGGTCGACACGTCCGCCCCGTCCTTCCACGAGGTGTCCGGAGCGCTGGTGTCATTCCGGTAGGACCATTCGCCCCCGGGTTGCACGACCTCGACAGGTTCGGCTGGGTCCGGGTCTGGGTCACCACCCGGATCCGGATCCCCACCGGGGTCTGGGTCACCACCCGGATCCGGATCCCCACCGGATCCGTCCCCCCGCGGCACGGACTCGAGCGTGGCTGAGAAGGACATGGTGGGACTCGACCTGTAGTTGAGGTGGGTCTCCGCAGCGACGATGTTCTCGCCGGCCACCAGCACCGAGGCGGGGACCTGGATGCTGACCGGGGAAGCATTCGCTGCAGCGGTGGTGACGGCGGCATTCGCCCTGGTCTCATCGGAAACTGCGCCGTCGGACATGCGCGCCCGGCCCACCTCCTGGCCGTTGACGTGGACGACCGCCCCGTCGTCAGCGATGAATGAGAGAGTCAGGTGATCCACCTTCGACGGATCCTCGATGGAGAACCCGTGCCGGAAGTAGGTGGTGATCGGCCGTTCGGACGGAGGCGTCAACGTCGTCCCCAGGCCAGTGGATCCGTACCCGATCGGGGCGGCCCCACTGGACCACTGGGAGGAATCGAAGGCGGTACCCGTCCATCCCGTCCCGGGCACCCCTGAGGCATATGAGTAGGCCCAGGTTGCCCCCTGCTCGATGAGCACCGGGTTCGTCGGGTCGACACCACCCGGATCCGGCGGAACATGGACGGGGGTCGAGGCGGATCGGTTGCCCTCCGCGTCGACAGCCCGCACGAAGAACCGCCCATCCCCTCCTCGCGGAACCGTGACAGTTGTGGAGGTGGTGGTGGCGACGGTGCGATCATCGCGAAGGACCTGGTACGTCGTGGCGCCCTCGACCCCGCCCCAGGCCAGTGTCACGTCACTCGCCCCCGACGTGGTGGTGCGCAGGTTGGCGGGAGTGGCTGGAGGCGCCGTGTCGCGGGCCGGGAAGCGCACCCACCCGCCGTTCCACTGGCTCCGTGTCGCCGAGGTCCGCGAACCCGTGAAGTCCCCGCCTGCCCACAGTGCACCGTCCTGGGCGAGGAACAACGACCACGCACCGGCGCCTGGGGACTCCAGGCGGAAGGCGGTGAACTCCTCCAGCTGCTTGCCGGTGCGGGCGTCCCAGGCGCCGATCCACTGAATCTTGTCGGCATCGCTCCACCCGGAACCGATGTTGGACCACCCGTACGCGTCCTGGTAGACGTACTCGCCGCAGTGGCAACCGCCATAGGCGACATCGCCATTGGTGGCAATCGCCTGGAGATCCCCACCCACTCCCTTGGTGATGGAACCGGACACGCGTTCAAAACTGTTGCGGTCGAACCCGAACATGGAGTGCTCCGAGCCGCCCACGAACACCAGTTCCCCGGAGTCCGCGATCGCCTGCTGGTAGTTCGAGCGTTCGCTCGCGCTCCCGACGAAGAGCCAGGGTGCCGCCAGCCCCGCTCCGGCCTGCGTTGTCAGGGCCGTGGCCTTCATGGCATCGTTCTGGACGGACTTCGTGAAGTACCCGGCGGCGTAGAATCGCGCCCCGTCCCCGCTGGTGTCGACGTCGACCACGGTCCCGTTGAACTCCGGGTTCCACGTGCGGTCGGGCGTGCCGTCGAGGGCTACCCTGCCTGCGGAGCGCGCATAGACGCTGTTGACACCCTTGCCGTTGAGGTGCGTGAACGCCCCGCCCACGTACACGTGCCCCTGGGTGAGGGCCAGACTGTGGACCCGGACCACACCGTTGGAGATGCGGTTCTCGATCTGGAGGTCCCAGGACTGGATCGTCTGTCCGGTGGTGGCGTCGAGCCTGACTGTCCCGGACCGGGGCTGACCATTGGCATTCGAGAAGTCACCGCCGGCCAGGAGTGTCCCGTCGGGCAACGCGAGAAGGGCCTTCACCTGGTTGTCGAAGGTGGGCCTGAAGGTCGTCACCGGTTCACCTGTGGTCGCATTGAAGGCCGCGAGCGCCCCCTGTTGGATGACGTCGGAACCACTGGCCTGCGAACCCCTGCGGACGTTCGTGAAGTTGCCGCCGACGTAGACGACATCGCCGATCTGCGCGAAGGCTTGGGCCTGCGAGTTTCCTTCCGCCGTGCGTCCGTTGAGGTTGCCTCCCAAGCCCCATGAGGTCGCCGACGCGTAGCTCGACACGACCGCGCGTTGCGCCTTCGCCTCCGTCCCTGTGTCCGGGACGGGCGTGAAGCCCGCGTCATCGGAGGACAACTTCGGACGGAGGTAGACCTCGGCAAACGGGAGGGCCCCCCGCCCGGTGTTCGACCAGAGGAAGGAGGACGAGTCCGTGCTCCCTCCTGCAGCGGAGGAGCCGTATCCGAACCCGATGCGGTAGGACCTCCCCGACGTCATCGTCGTGTCCATGCGATTCCAGGCGCTGTCCGTCCCGAAGCTGCTGGAGAGGTTGCCCCCGCTGCGCCACGACCCGTTGTCGATCCTGTACGAACTGACCGGGTACTCTGCCCCCAGCGCCCAGGTCCACCCGGCCATCTTCGAGGGCCTGATGTCGAAGCGCTGCCACTGGCTCCCCTGGGCATCCAGGGCACGCACGACACGGAAGCCGTCATCCAGGTCGCGCACATTCCCTCCGCCGATCAGGCCGTCGATGGTGGGCACCGACAGCTGCACCGCTGCGAAGGCCGACGGTGTGCGATTCCTGGTCAGGAGGTCGCTCGCGGTGCCCAGTCCTTGGGGGTAGCGATCCCAGGTCTCCCTGCCCCGCCCGATGAGAACCCATCCACCGCCGTCGCTCGTCTGGTCGCAGAAGAAGCGGCCCGGAGCATCCATCGTCGACGTGAGCAGCCAGTAGGCGCCGTCCACACTGGAGGGATCGGTCTGTTTGATCTCCCAGCAGGAGGCCGCAGCCGTGGCCTCGCTGAGGCCGTCACGCACGACTGCGGAACGGGCCGCAGGAGCGGGAACGAGAACACCCGCGAGGGCGACAGCGCACGCCGCCACCAGAACACCGAAAACTGAATGAGGACGCCGCATCGTCGTGTCTCCGTCACTGTAAGAGATTCAGTTTCAAGATTTGCATCTTTGAAAGTTTGAATGAAGTGTGACAGGGAACATGCTCGTCGTCAACAGAAACAGGTCCTACGTCCCTTGCGCACCTGCGGGTCCGGACCTCACCTGCGACGACGCACGACCTCCGCGAGTCCGTCCAGCCTCAGGGCGCGCCGGAACAGACGCATGGCCACCAGCAGCACCAGCACTGCCGCCACCGTCGCGGCCAGCAGACCGGTGGGAGTCCGGCCCAGGAACCACAGGGAGATCGCACAGGGTGACCCGACCGCGACCACCACGATGGCCAGGGCCGCCAGGGCGGCGCCCAGGCGCGGGCGCACCCCGAGGATCACGCGGACCTGGACGAGGGCGAGCGCAGCATCCACGACCATGCAGGCCGCCCACACGACGGCTGCGGCGATGATGCCGTGACGAGGCACCAGGAGGATGTTGCCCACGACGTTCAGGGTGAGGACGACCGCCTTGTTCACGGCCGCCCACCCGCTCCTGCCCCCCATGAGGAGCAGGGAGTGGACATTGCCCGCCAGGAAGGTGATGGTTGCCCCCGCACACAGGATCGCGAGCACCGGCCCACCAGTGACGAACTCGGGCCCCAGGAGTCGGAGCACCACGGGCGCGAAACACCCCAGGAGCACGAGCAGGGGGGTCGCGAAGAACACCAGCCAGACCGTGGCGGTGGTGTGGAGGTCCCGGAGGCGACGCTCCTGTCCGGTGTGGAGATACTGCGAGAACCGCGGCGAGACGACCACCCGGAGTGCAGCGTCCACCAGGAGACCCGCTTGGACGAACCTGCTCGCGCCGCCGTAGATGCCTGCAGCCCCAGCCCCTGCGATCCACCCGACGATGACCACGTCGATCCAGGTGAGGGCCTGCTCCAGCCCCGCCGACAGTGTTCGTGGAATGGCGAAGGAGATGATGCGCCGCCGCTCATCGGCCTGCGCGAACCCACGGTCACCCCCACCCGGAACCACTGCGGAGACACGCCGCACCAGGAGGAGCACACACACCAGCAGCGCGAGAACCCACGGCAGAGCCCAGGACAGTGCCACCACCACCGCCGACCCGGTGGCCACGGCTGCGACAGCCGCCAGGGGAGGCCGTAGACCGGGCAGTGCGACATTGTTGACGAGGACGTACTCGCGCACCCCGCCCAGTGCCCTGAGGGCAGAGGTCGCCACCAGCGTGAGCGCCGCGGCCGGGATGAACACCGCGATGGCGCGGACCGCACGTGCGACCTCCGCGTCCGTGCCGGACCAGAGCAACGGCGCGCCCACCGCCACCGCGAGCCCGAGCACGGAGCCCGCCACGACGGCCAACAGCGCCATGAAGAGCAGGGAGGGGCGGATGCGCCGGGGCGCATCGATGCGCAGGCGGGGAAGGAGGTAGATGGCCGTCGAGTCGAGTCCGAGTTTGGCCACCGCCATGACCATGGCGAAGACGCCCGTGGCCTGGAGCACCACACCCGCTCCACTGCTGCCCAGCATCCGGGAAACCACGACGGTGAGCAGGAAACCCATGAGGGCGCTGAATGCCGAGCCCGCCAGGCTGAGCGCTCCGCCCCTCGCGAGCTCTGCTCGACCATCCTCCCGGACGCTCACCACCGACTCCGGCGAACTCGTGCTGTAGTGTGACGCGCACGACACCATTGCGCCCCTGGAGGAGAGATGTCCACGGAAGGAACGTCCCTCTCGAGACGGATGCTCGCGCTCCTGGCAGCAACCGTCCTGGTCCTGGCCGGACTCCTGTACTGGGTGGTCTCCCAGCGTTCGCCCTCGTCCGATGCCGACGTCCCCCCCAGCGGGACCCCGTCCACCTCGGCTCCCGCGCGGACGAGGGCGGCCACGACCCCCTCGCCCGCGGGGTCCACTCCCGCCCCGGCTCCCGGCGGCACCGTGGCCCCCGGCCCCCTGGACGCACAGGACGCGGAGGAGGTCGCCGAACATGCGCTGGGTGTCATCGGTGACGCCCTCACCTCCCCTGCGGATGCGGAGGACATGACCGGCGTGCTCACGGGTGCCGCACTGGAGGCCTTCGAGAACCAACGCCAGGAGTGGGAGGCACAGGCGTGGACCCAGTCCGGCACCCCGAGTCTGGAGGACCCACAGATCCTCGACTCGGATCCTGCCGGGACATGGGTACGGATGCAGGTGTGCGTGGATTCCTCCCAGGTCACCGTGCGCGATGACACCGGCACTGACATGCGCAATCCCGCTGCGCCCCAGCGCTCGCTCAATGTTCTCCGCCTCGCCCTCGAGGACGGGACGTGGAAGCTGGAGGAGCAGGTCTTCGCGGACCCGCCCGACTGCTGACCACCGTGTCGGGGCGCATGAGCAGGCATGCTGCCATGACGCTGACCATGATGCCCGTCATCATGCCGTAGTAGGTCGTCTCCACCAGTGTGGCCAGGACGATTCCCCCCAGGACGGCTCCGGCCGTGTCCAGGCGTTTCACCACCATGGGCACCAGCACCAGGAAGTAGCCCATGAACAGCACGATCCCGACGAAACCGTGGGAGAAGAGGACGGTCCAGAACTGCCCCTGTGTCCCCAACGAGGGCAACCAGGGCTGGGGGGCGGGCCTCGGGGCACCGAACCCCAGGAGCGGCGAGGCGGCGGCGCCCTCGACGGTCATCAGGTAGAGCTGCGCACGGTCCGTGGTCGACTCCGTGGTCTCCACGCGATTGGTGAAGGCGTTCCCTGCGGGCGACACCGCCCACGCACTCACCGCAACCACCAGCAAGGCCCCCGCGGCCACAACCGGAAGCACGCTGCCTCGCCTGAGTGCCTGGAGTGCGCACCACAGTGCCACCACGCCCAGACCGATGAACATCCCCCGGTTGAGGGTGGAGACCGCCGGGACCACCGACACCGCTGCGACCAGGGCTGTGGGCCACCGCCAGCGTGTACGCCAGACGAGGGAGAGGTGCAGGAGCACCAGGGGCAACACCAGGGAGTACACGTTGCCCCAGGTGTTCGTGTACAGGAAGGGGGCGGCCGGACGTACCGCCTGCGGCTCCCACGCGTCTGCCTTCCACTGGGAGGTCCGGCGCACGACCATCTCCCCGACCAGGTCGTTGGCAGCGAGCCCCTGCGGGACCACCCAGGCCATCGGGGTGCGGATGACCAGCTCCGGGAGCACCATGGCGAGGATCCCGCCGACGGTCATCCCCGCCAGGAACCAGGTCATCGCACCGGTGATCCGCACCAGCGGTAGCGATGCCCTGGCCGCGTAGGCGTAGATGCCCAGGACGGTCGCCGCGGCATAGAGGAGGAGGCGGTAGACCGCGCCGATGAGTCGACCCGTTGAGTCGACCATCACCAGGGAGACGACGACCCAGGCGAGGAAGAACAGCCACACGAGCATTCCCGGGGGCAGCCGCAGGCCCCGCACGCCGATCAGGAGGATGACAGCAGCACTGCCGGCGAGGATCCACACCATGTCACCCACCCCCAGCACCCACCAGAGCAGGTAGCCGGCAAAGGGGACGACCAGTGGCCAGGCAGGAAGATCAGGCGCCGACGTCGGCACCCGCCTCGCGAAGCGCGGCACGGCGGCCGCGAGGCCCGATCGGCGGTGTGGAGGACCACCCGGGGGTGAGGATTCCTCCCGGGTCGGGGGTCGGTGCCCCGTCGCGATGGTCACGACGCCTCCCGGGTACCCCACGTCGCGAGTCGCGAGCGGAGATAGAGCAGCGGGCCCTGGAGGAAGCCGACCATCTCGGCGACGCTCAGGGACGCAGGGACGTCGACGTCCCTGCCCGTCACCCGTTCCGAGCCCGGCGCCACACGTCTCAGGACGTCGGGAACCCTTGAGGCGACATGCACACCCCGCCGGGGGTCCTCCAGCAGCGCCTTGACCAGGAGTGCGGCGCTGCCGGTGCCGTTCCCGCGGATCTGACGGTGGAGCTCACCCAGCGTGGGACGGTGGGTGTGGAAGAGAACGGCGTCGGGGGTGTGGACGATGGCCCGTCCGGCACGCAGGACGCGGCCGAACATGTCCATGTCCTCCCCGCCCAGGGTCGGGGTGCCCGCACCCAGGGCCGGGTCGAAGGGGCCGATCAGTTCGAGCACCTCACGACGGAACGCCATGGAGACGCCTGCTCCCACGCGCGCTGTCGTGAAGGGGTGGAGAGGTCCGCCCTCGCCGACTTCGCCGAAGGCGGCGATGCGGGGGGAGAGGTGCCCCAGTGACCACACGAGTGGGCGCAGATCCTTGGGGAACCCACCCCGCGACTCGAAGAAGCGCTGCGAGCGGTGCCGCAGCTCAGCCGGAAGGGCGATCCCGGTGACGCCGCCGATCTCTCCACCCGGGTCGGATCCGAGGACGTCGAGCAGTTCCGGCAACCATCCCGTATCGGTGACCGCGTCGTCGTCGGTGAACGCGACGACCTCGCCCCGCGCGTCGAGGACTCCCCTGTTGCGCGCCCGGGACAATCCCGGGGCAGGCTCCTCCACGATGCGCACACGTGGATCCTCGATGCCCTCCAGGAGCCTGCGGGTCCCACCGCTGCGCGGCGCGTTGTCCACCACCACGACCTCGAACCCCTCGTGCTCCTGCGCCAGGGCGGCCCGGACGGCCGCAGTCAGGAGCGGGTTGGAACCCACGGTACAGATGACGATCGTCGCGGTGAGGGCGCTCCCAGTCCCGGCCCGCCAGGCGCGCGCGGGACGGGACTCGGCAGCCGGAACGTCGTCGGCCGCGGTGTCGGGCAGGCGGGCGGGCAGGTCATGCGCCCCCAGGACCTCGACGAGGTCCACCACCCGGCGCCCCCGACGCACGAGAACCAGCGCACGGGGATCCCCGGGGCCACCGGAGATGACCCGCAGTTCCCCACTGTCACGGTCGAACTCAGCGACCATGGCCCGGAGGGGATCCACGTCCACGAGGCCTGCCGGTTGGCCCGCGATCCGTTTCATCGTCCCTCCCCCCCACGCACCAGGACAGCTCCGACGAGAATGCGACCGGTGGCAGCAAGCTGGTCGACAAGTTGACGGAGGTCCTCACTGCGCCATCGGGGTGACACTGCCAGGACCACGACCCGGACCCCCGAGAGTGCTCGCAGGACACCAGCCCGGGTGGTGTCGAGATCAATGACCTCCACACCCTCCATGCGTGGACCCCGGGAGCCTCCGGTCCTGCTCTGACGGCCAATGGCAGCGAAGGCTCCCTCGACATCGGCAGCATCGGGGGAGGTTCCCTCGAGCAAGAGACCACACCGGCCGGAACCCTCGGAGGCGAATGCGCCCAACTGTGCAGCACTCGCCCACGACTCCACCCCCTCGGCCCCGGTGTCCCGGGACCAGACGGGGACACCGAGGACCTCGGAGAACTCCTCGGGACCCGACGGGTGCCGCGCGAGCCCCTGACGGACCAGTGCGAGCGCCAGGCCGAGCACCACCCCGGCCGCAGTACCGGCGAGCAGCACGGTCCGTCGGGAGGGTGCCCACCAGGCCACGGCATCCGAGGCGGGGGTGATGACCTGCCCCGCGTCGGAGGTGATGTCGTACAGCGATGCGCGCCGGGTCGACAGCGTCTGGATCCGGGTGCGCAGGGTGTCCTCCTGCGCCAGTGCAGCGGCACGTTCCGTGCTCCCTTCGGCTTCTGCCTGCGCATCGACGAGGGCGTCGCGCAGTTGGTCCCGCAGCGCAGAGAGCTCGGCATCGATGGATGCGGCGACCGCCTCCACACGCTCTCGCACCAGCGACGTGCGCACCTCCAGATAGGCCTGGGCCAGGGCATCTGCGGCGCGGCGGGCCTCATTCTCGTCCGCGGAGGTGAAGGAGATCCGCACGATCGTCCCCTCGGCGTCACCGGTCACCTCGGTGGACTCACGCAGCTCGACCGTGGTCCAGCCAGCGCCCAGCAACTCCGCTGCCCGGGAGGCGGTGAGTGAGGAACGCGCGATCTGCACCTCCGTGGACATGTCGACCAGGTTGGAGGCGGAGCGGTCCTGGGGCGCTGGGTCGGTGGTGACGGCGGTGATGTTCACCAGGGCGCTGACGGTGGCCGTACTGGGGACGACAATGAGCATGCCGACCGCGCCGACCACGCCGACCAGCGTCCCGATGAGGACCCAGAGCCGACGCGTCCGCACGATGCGCCGCAGGGTCCTGGTCCCCGTCGGTTCGGGGAAGACGTCTGCCGCGCTCATGTCGTCTCCCCTTGCTGGACCCCCGTGCCGGGTACGGAGCGGGAGCGCACCCATGCGCTCCGGGCCCGCAGTCGACGCCGGAGGAACCGGGCCTGGACCCCTCCGAGCGCGTCGATCGCCGGGAGCACAGCCCTGCGGAAGCGCTCCAGTTCCTCCTCGCGGGCGGGAACGGGGAGGAGGGAAAGGGACACGAGCCGTGGAAGCCTCACTCCCACCAGTTCCTCGGACAGGTCCGCGAAGGCCTGCGCCTGGAGGACGTCATCCCACGAGGAGCGGCGCCACAGGTCCGAGGCGGTGATCTGCCCGGGGTGGATCCTGTAGAGCAGTCCCCATGCGGCGACCCGTCGGATCTGGGCGCCCGCCGTCGCGCAACGGATCCACAGGTCGTAGTCCTCGGCAGGAACGGCCCGATAGCCCCCGACCCGATCGATCATCTCGCGCCGTGCGACGGCCGTGGGGTGGGAGACGGGGTTCGTGAGGAGCAGGTGGAGGGGGAAGGCCCGCGGAGGGATCCCGACGGGGACCTCCGGGTCGGGGCGGCGCCCCACCAGGTTGACGACCTGGCTGAACACCAGGTCACAGCCACGGTCGAGGTGTGGCAGCGTCATGCGGAAGCGCCAGGGCAGACACACGTCGTCAGCGTCCATGCGCGCCACGAGGCGACTGTCCGACTCTGCCAGCAGGCTGGTCAGTGCCGGGGTGATCCCCCCGGACGGTGGTCGACGCAGCAGGCGAAGCCGCGGATCGGGGGCATCCGCCCCTCCCGCACCCCTGAGGACCTCCTGGGCGGTGGTGTCGCTGGACCCGTCGTCCAGGACCACGAGTTCCGCATCGCGTGGAAGTGCGCGCAGGGTGGAGGAGACCGCGCGGGCCACGTCGGAGGCGGCGTTGCGTGCCGGCAGGATGACGCTGAGGTCAGGCATCACTGCCACCCCCCTGTGGGGTGGACGAGGGCGGGACGTGGAGCATCCGTCCCCCGTCCCCCGTCGCTTTGTCCGGTCCGGTGGTGGGGGCGGACGGAGCTGGCGGCGCTGACACGGCGGCAGCACGGGCAGAGGTGGCGGCATCGATGGCCAGGAGATCACGATGGCGTCGGCGCAGCGAGATGGCGGCGTGGGCCACGGCCACGGCAGCCAGGAACGAGTAGACGACGGCGAAGGGCGCCCCGGTCCCCCACAGGAGGAAGGACCAGCACAGGACACCGGGATCGGTGGGCAACAGCACCCAGGAGCGCAGGTCACCGCCCCGCGTCTGCGAGGCACCCGCGCCCCTGACCATGGCCTCGGCGAGGATCTGGCTGAGGAACTGCCCACTGGTCACCAGCGCGTACACCATTGCCACGGGTGCCAGCCAGCGGGTGTCAGGCAGGTGCAGGACCACCGCCACCGCGACGCTGAGGTGGATCGCGGGCGACCGGAACGCATCGACCACGTGGTCCATCCACTCCCCCGTCTTCGAGGAGCGACCGCTCAGGCGCGCAAGCTGACCATCGGCGGAGTCCAGAAGGTATCCCGTGGCGAGCGCCAGTGCGACACCGACTCCGAGCAGGGGGGAGGGAGCCACAGCGAGCAGGAGCACCATTCCGATTCCCGATGCCACTGCGGACATGCCTGTCACGGCATTGGGCGCCCATCCCCTGCTGGCTCCGTGTGCGGCGACGAGGCGCGCGCCCCGCCGGTTGACCCACCGCGTGTAGGCGGGAACCCCGGCGCCCGGCTTCTGCGCGGCGTTGAGTGCGCTCTGCCGATCCTCTGCACCGGAACCGCGACCGGCCCTCATGACCTGAGCTCCCCCGCACGCGCGACCCCGGCACCGGCTGGGGCGGGGACGCCCTCGTCGGGAGGAGCCGTGCGCGAGAGGAAGCTGCGCAGTAGCGAGGATGAGGTGGAGGGCGTGTAGGGCAGGTAGGCGACCCTGGCCCCCACCTCCGCGAGCTCGGACTCGAGCCGGTCGCCCTTGGGGGTCCCCTTCCAGTCATCACCCTTGAAGAGGACGTCGAAGGGGTGCCTGCGCCACGCGACACGCTTGTCCTGGGAGAAGTCCGTGACGACGTCGTCGACGAATCTCAGGCTCGCGATGAGTTCCATGCGCTCAGGTTGGGGGATGACAGGGAGTCTGCCCTTCATGCGCAGCAGTGCCTCGTCCGTCGCGACCCCCACCACCAAGCGTCCACAGCGTTGTCGCGCGGCCCTGAGAATGTTGAGATGCCCGATGTGGAGCATGTCGAACCCGCCGGGAACATACCCGACGACAACTGTGTCCGCGTCCATTCCGCCTCCGATCCGCCCTCCCGGGACCATCGTCCTTCCCGGTGAATCGGATACTACAGGAGTTGAAACAGTTGGGCCATGGGAGCCCCGGGGGTCACGTCGGCGTCAACGGGGAGGGTGGCAGCGGGTCGGTGGTCGGTGGTCGGAGCTCAGCGCGAGAACACGACGGTCCGTGACCCGTCCAGGAGGACCCGGTGTTCGGAGTGCCAGCGCACGGCCTGGGCCAGAACCCTCCTCTCCACATCCTGACCCAACGCGACCATGTCGATGGTCGTGTCGGCGTGCGTGACACGGGTGACGTCCTGTTCGATGATCGGCCCCTCGTCCAGGTCAGGGGTCACGTAGTGCGCGGTCGCACCGATGAGCTTGACGCCTCGGCTGTGCGCCTGGGCGTAGGGGCGGGCGCCCTTGAAGCTGGGCAGGAAGGAGTGGTGGATGTTGATGATGCGCCCCTCCATGCGCTCGCACACCCGCTC
>JBQEKJ010000029.1:0-14957 GCA_052103835.1 Pauljensenia sp. | reverse complement strand
GGGGATGCACACCTGACCGTGGGGGCGTGCCTCGAGGTGTCCTGGGGGCGTGCCTCGGGGATGCGTGAGTGATCCCGGGGCTTCCTGCCCGGGTCGCGGTCCCCGCGGTTGCCACACGACCTGCAGGGCACGGGCCCCCTCAGGCGCACCGGCCGCTCAGGCGCTGCGGCCCCTCAGGCGCTGCGCCGACCGCCGTCGCGGGTGAGGACACCCTTGAGGTACTCACCCGTGAAGGAGCCCGCCACCTCCGCGACCTCCTCGGGCGTGCCCTCGGCAATGACCCGACCGCCGCCGGAACCGCCCTCGGGACCCATGTCGATCACCCAGTCGGCGGACTTGATGACATCGAGGTTGTGCTCGATGACGATCACGGTGTTCCCGCGTTCGACCAGGGACTGCAGGACCAGGAGCAGCTTGCGGATGTCCTCGGTGTGCAGGCCCGTGGTGGGCTCGTCCAGGACGTAGACGGTGCGTCCCGTCGAGCGCCTCTGGAGCTCGGAGGCCAGCTTCACGCGCTGTGCCTCACCGCCCGACAGGGTGGTGGCGGACTGCCCCAGGCGCACGTACCCCAACCCGACCTCGACGAGAGTGTTGAGGTGGCGGGCAATGCGCGGGATGGAGGCGAAGAACTCGGCCGCCTCGGCTATGGGCATCTCCAGGACGTCGGAGACGGTCCTGCCCTTGTAGTGGATCTCGAGCGTCTCGCGGTTGTAGCGCGCCCCGTGGCAGGTCTCGCAGGGGACGTAGACGTCCGGCAGGAAGTTCATCTCGATGCGGATCGTTCCGTCACCCTTGCAGGCCTCGCAGCGCCCACCCTTGACATTGAAGGAGAAACGACCCGGCCCGTAGCCGCGCACCTTCGCCTCCTGTGTCTCGGCGAAGAGCTTCCGGATCAGATCCCACACCCCGGTGTAGGTGGCGGGGTTGGAGCGCGGGGTACGACCGATGGGCGACTGGTCGACATGGACCACCTTGTCGAGGTCCTGGGTGCCGGTGACCGAGCGGTGCCGCCCGGGCACCACGCGGGCACCGTTGAGTCGGGAGGCGAGCGAGCGGTAGAGGATCTGGTTGACCAGTGTCGACTTGCCGGACCCCGACACCCCGGTCACCGCCACGAAGCACCCCAGGGGGAAGGCGACGGTGACGTTGTCCAGGTTGTGCTCGCGCGCACCCTTGACGACGATCTGGCGCTTGGGGTCCACCGGTCGGCGAGACTCCGGAAGCGGGATCGAGCGGCGCCCAGCCAGGTAGTCACCCGTGATCGAGCGGGGGTTGTTCCTGAGGTCCTCGACGCTGCCGGAGTGGACCACCCAACCGCCGTTCTCGCCGGCACCGGGACCGATGTCGACCACCCAGTCCGCGGCCTCGATGGTCTCCTCGTCGTGCTCGACGACGATGAGGGTGTTGCCGAGGTCGCGCAGACGCTCGAGCGTGGCGATGAGGCGTCGGTTGTCCCTCTGGTGCAGGCCGATGGAGGGCTCGTCGAGGACGTAGAGGACACCGACGAGACCGGACCCGATCTGGGTGGCCAGACGGATGCGCTGGGCCTCCCCGCCCGACAGGGTGCCCGCCCCGCGTGAGAGCGTCAGGTAGGTGAGGCCCACGTCGACCAGGAAGTCGAGGCGCGCGCGGATCTCGTGGAGCACGGGACCTGCGATGGCCGTCGCACGCGCGTCCAGCTCCAGGTCGTCGAGGTAGGCGCGCGCATCGGAGATGGAGAGGTCGGAGAGCTCCGCGATGTTGAGCTCCCCCAGGCGCACGGCCAGCACCTCGGGACGCAGACGGGCCCCGTGGCAGGCGGGACAGGGCACCTCACGCATGTAGGCGTCCATGCGGTCCAGGGTCCACTGGGACTCGGTCTCCTCGCGCTTGCGCTCGACGAAGTTGACGGCGCCCTCGAACCCGGTCGTGTAGGAGCGCTCCCTGCCCCACCGATTGCGGAACTTGACCTTCACCTCGTAGTCCTGTCCGAAGAGGATGGACTGACGGACGTCCTCAGGCAGGTCGCGCCAGGGTGTCTTCACCGAGAAGCCCATCTCGCGACCCAGCGAGGTGAGCAGCTGGACGTGGTACTTCTGGTTCGAACTCCACGGGGCCACCGCGCCTTCCGCGAGGGAGAGTTCCTCGTCGGGGACGACCAGGTCGGGGTCGACCTCCAGCTTCGAGCCCAGTCCGGAGCACTCGGGGCAGGCACCGTAGGGGGCATTGAAGGAGAAGGTGCGCGGTTCGATCTCCTCCAGGGCGAGGGGGTGGTCGTTGGGGCAGGCACGCTTCTCGGAGAATCGGCGGGAACGCTCGGGGTCGTCCTCGGGCAGGTCCACGCGGTCGATGATGACGAGCCCGTCGGAGAGTCCCAGGGCCGTCTCGACGGAGTCGGTGAGGCGCTGGCGCATGCCTTCGCGCACGACGAGGCGGTCCACGACCACTGAGATGTCGTGCTTGAGCTTCTTCTCCAGGGTCGGGGGCTTCTCGAGGCGCACCTGCTCGCCGTCGATGACGGCGCGGGCGTAGCCGGAGGTTCGCAGATCCTCCAGGAGATCCTGGTACTCGCCCTTGCGGCCACGCACCACGGGCGCGAGGACCTGGAAACGGGTGCCCTCCGGCAGGGCGCGGACCCGGTCGACGATCTGTTGGGGGGTCTGGGACTGGATACGGGCCCCGCACACGGGGCAGTGGGCGACGCCGGCACGGGCGTAGAGGAGGCGCAGGTAGTCGTGGATCTCCGTGATCGTGCCCACCGTGGAACGCGGGTTGCGTGAGGTCGACTTCTGGTCGATGGAGACCGCCGGGGAGAGTCCCTCGATGAAGTCGACGTCAGGCTTGTCCATCTGGCCCAGGAACTGGCGCGCGTAGGAGGACAGGGACTCGACGTAGCGGCGCTGTCCCTCGGCGAAGATCGTGTCGAAGGCGAGGGAGGACTTGCCCGAACCGGACAATCCGGTGAAGACGATCATGGCGTCGCGCGGGAGTTCGAGGTCGATGCCCTTGAGGTTGTGCTGGCGGGCACCGCGGATGATGAGCTGGTCAGTCACCCGTCGATCCTACGTTCCCGGAGCCAGATTCGTACATGTGTTCCATCGCATGTGGGTTCCCCCACCGTCGAGTCGCGCCCGACCTGCACCATTGCCTTCGTCATCGCACGCCCGGAGCGACTCGCGGGCATAATGGACCCATGGGCCTCTACGTGATCGAGTACACCTACGACCATTCGCTCGACTCCCTCATCCACGATTTCCGCCCCTCGCACCGCACCTTCCTCCGGGAGCTGCACGACCGGGGCATCCTCGTGGCATCGGGATTCCTGCGCGACGCGATGGACGAGGGCGCGCTGATCATCCTCCATGCGGACTCCGCGATGGATGCGCTGCGCCTCCTGGAGGAGGACCCCTTCTTCTCCGCGGGCTTCATCGTGCGTCGCCACGCCCGTCAGTGGGTCCCGACCATCGGCGACCAGGCCGAGGAGTTCGACACGGAGTTCCCCTTCTCCTGACAGTGCGCCGGGACGCACCCGTGGGAGTGTCGCCCCGACAGATCCGGACGGCGTACCTGTTGGCCGGTCGGCCGGCGCACCGCCGGCATCGGGTCACCCCTGTGGGCATCTCAGAGCCAGCCGCGTTCGCGGGCGAGTTCGATGGCCTGGGCGCGTGACCTGGCTCCCGTCTTCCCGATGGCTGATGACAAGTGATTGCGAATGGTGCCCCGGCTCAGGAAGAGCCTCGCGGCAATGTCGTTGACCAGGTCGCCGTCGGCGCTGACGAGCAGGACCTCTCGTTCCCGGGGGGTGAGGGGGTTCCGTCCCCAGGTGCGCGCCTCCTCCAGGAGGTGCGGGTCGAACACGCGCTCGCCTGCGGCGACCCGGCGGATCGTCTCGACCAGCTCATCGGGATCGGCATCCTTCGTGACGAACCCCGCGCACCCGGCCTCCAGCGCGCGCGTGACATAGCCGGGACGGTCGAATGTCGTGCACATGACCAACCGGGTCCCGGGATGCACCTGTGCCGCTCGGGCCGCGACAGCGAGTCCGTCGCCCGGCATCTGGACATCGAGAAGGGCGACTCCTGGCCGGGTCTCCCGGATGAGCCGGAGCGCACCGTCCGCATCGGAGGCCTCACCCGTGACCTCGAACTCAGTGGTGAGTTCGAGGTAGGTCCGCAATGCCCTGCGGAACATCACCTGGTCGTCGGCGAGGAGTACGCGGATCATGGCAGCCTCGCGGTGACGGTGGTTCCGGTGCGGTGTGCGCCTGTGACTTCGATGATGCCACCACATGAGGTCAGTCGGTCCCGCATGCCGCGGATGCCGTCCCCCTCCGTGATCGGTGCCCCGTGCCCGTCGTCGGTGATCGTCACGCCATGGGTGTCAACGGTGACGGACACGAGGGTTGCATCCGCGTGACGCACGGCGTTGGTGACGGCCTCGCGGATGACCATCGCCAGGACCGGTTCGAACTGGGGTTCCGGAACGCCGCTGCGACGGACGTCGAGGCGGATGCCTGCTGCGTCGATCGCTGCACCGGCTGCTGACAGTTCAGCCTCGAGTGTCACCCGCCGGAGGTCACGCACGGCCTCGCGAATGTCACGGGAGATGGTCGAGGCGAGCCGTCCGATGTCGACCAACTCGTCACGGACGCGCCCCGTCTGTTCGCGCGAGACGAGTTCGGAGGCGAGCCTCGCCTTCAGGGCGATGGTGGTCGCGGTGCTGCCGAGTACATCGTGCAGGTCGCGTGACAGACGCTCGCGTTCCCGCAGCACCGCCAGATCGGCGATGGCCTCCTTCGCGTCGAGGAGTTCCTCGTGGACCTCGACGAGGTGCAGCACGAGGGCTGTCGCGACCGCGACGGAGAGGAGCGCGACGAGGTTCGGGACCGTCTCGTCGGGAGTTCCGAGTGTGAAGCCGAAGATGCCGAGTGTGAGCAGGCTGGCGGCAGCAGCAATGATCCCCGTTCGTCGTGGGAGCAGGACGAGCATCAGGCAGATCGCCCCTGCGAGCACAGGAGCGCTCCCGATCCCGAGCAGGCCGACGAGGACTGCTCCGAGCGCGGTGACGATCCCGACAGCTGCCACCCGCAGGGCCGATGGTCCACCGGTGCCCGTGAGCAGTGCAGCGGCGATGGTCGTGCCTGCGTAGGTGAGGGCGAGCACGGTCGCGAGGGTCCTGTACGGCGCATGCTCGGGTGCGCCCAGCAGGGACACCCATGCAGGGACCGTGAGCACGGTGAAGGCGACAGCGATGAGCGTGCCGATCCACGGGGACTTCATCCTGCCATCCAATCCCATTCACACACGTTCGGCGACACGGCCGTACCGCCACAGCGAGAGTGACACGAGCGTCCCGAGCCAGGCGGCGAGGACGACGATCGCAGTGAGGGCGCGCATCGGGACGTCACCGGATGCTCCGAGCTCGGCGAGCCAGTAGCTCGGCATCAGCTGCGCGACAGAAGTCCACCAGTCGGGCAGGGCACCGAGAGGGAGGAAGAGCCCACCGAGGGTCGCGAGGGCGAGCATCAACACGATGACGATCGTCTGCACGTTCTCCTTCGTCGCGAACAGCCCGACGGTGACCCCGAGAACGGCGAAGGTGACCGATCCGATCCAGATGCCGAGGGTGGCGAACAGCCATCCGACAACCGTCATGGACACACCGTCCATCAGGACGGCCACGAGGGGCACCACCACGACGGCGGGTAGTGCGACGAGGACACCCACGATGACCTTGGCACTCAGGTATCCGTGTGCGGAGAGCGGAGTGAGACGGATGACCCGCTGCCACCCTGAGGCACGCTCGTCGACGATCCTGGTGCCCACGAGCAGCCCTGCCGTCATCGCACCCCAGACGGTCATGCCGATCATGATCTGTCGGGGCTCGATGTCCGTTCCCGACTCGGCGAACAACAGGGTCTCCAACCCGTAGAACACAGCAGGGAAGACGAGGGTGAACAGGAGGGTCCCCGAGGAGCGCAGTGCTCGGCGGAACTCCAGGAGCAGGTAGCCGATCATCATGACACCTCTCTCCCGCGTGCGGTCAACGTGAGGAACGCGCGCTCGAGCGACAGGCCGGCGACCTCGATCGCGCTTGCCTGTGGAATGTCCGCGATGAGTGCGCGCAGGGTCTCGTCGGAGCGTCTGCTGAGCAACATGACGCGGTCGTGCCGCCAAGATGCCTCGATCACCCCGGGAAGTCGCATGGCCCGTTCACGCTGCGCTGCCGGGACGCTGGCCGAGACCTCCCTCCCTGCCGCCAGGTCCTGCACGTCGGCCACGGTGCCATCTGCGACGATTCGCCCGGCCTGCATGAAGATCACCCGGTCGGCGAACTCCTCGGCCTCCGCGAGGTGGTGGGTCGCAAACAGTACCGTCCTCCCGGCGTCGGTCACCTCGCGGATCGACGCCCAGAAGGCGTGGCGTGAGGTGACATCCATCGCGGCTGTCGGTTCGTCGAGCACGAGGACCTCCGGGTCCCCGGCGATGGCGAGGGCGTAGGCGACGCGCTGGCGCTGCCCCCCTGACAGCTTGGTGGAACGACGATCCGCGAGGTCCGCGATCCCCGCGCGGTGCAGTGCCTGCGAAACCCCCAACGGGTGCCGGTGAAGACGGGTCACCATCCCGACCAGCTCGCCGACCGTCGCATCATCGAGGAGCGCGGTGGACTGCAGCATTGCGCCGATCGTCCCGGTGTGCACGGCTTCGGCGGGCGACATCCCGAAGAGCCGGATCTCGCCGGCGTCCGGCATGGTCAGGCCCAGGAGCAGATCGATCAACGTGGACTTGCCTGCACCATTGGGACCCAGGAGGGAGATGACCTGCCCGGCCGGGATCTCCGTGCTCACCCCGTCGACGGCCCTGACCTCCCCGTAGTCCTTGTGTACGTCACGAATGGCAATGGTGTCATCATTCATGCCGGTGGCACCTCCTTCGTCTGCAGCGGACCAGGGCCTCCTGCCCTGTCCGACGGATGAGGTCGTTCCCGGGCGTGCGGAGATCCCGCGGGACCCGGGTGCGTCGCCAGGATTTGGAAACCCGGCAGCCGTTGGACGTCACCCTCAGTGATCCAAGCGTCTCCTCATTGCGACGAGGTCACATAGGGCAGATGTCATGAGTTCGACCTCTGGAGCACGCGAGCGGGCTCCGATCGGCCACACTTCGCTCGCCCGGGTCGGTCGACCCGCCCGCCACCACGCACAGGGCAACACCCCGTGGGGCCATCACCCCCCACCCGGGGGGACGGCGGGTCTCCCTGCCGTGACGTGCCCCCTAGACGGTCACCCGCGTGAAACGTCCCCGGTGCGTTCGAGCAGCGCCAGTGCCACCGCTCCCGGTTCCTCCACGGCGGACATGTGCCGCACTCCGGGTATGCGGAGGACCTCCACGTCCGGACACCTGCCCTCGCGGATCGTGGTTGCCAGGTCGTCCGCCGCTGCCCAGGGCAGCGCGGCGTCGTCCTCCCCGGAGACGAGGAGCACCGGGGCCGCGATCGCCCCGAGTCCGGGCCTCAGGTCCGTGGTCGAGAGCACCTCGCAGCACTGGGCGTAACCCTCCGGTGAGCAGGCCAGGAACTCCCCGCGGATGCGGTCCACCCAGTCCCGCCCTCGTCCGGTGCGGAAGCCCTCGGAGAACCACCGCTCCATGGTCGGCCCCGCCAGGGGCTCGGTCCCGTGGCGGCGCACCGCGTCAGCCTTCTCCACCCAGGCCCGGGGCGGGAGGTTGACGGGAGCGGAACTCATGTCCGTGATGCTCAGGACGCGCGAGGCGGCGAGCTCGCCCGTGGCCAGGGCGACCATCCCTCCCAGTGAGAGCCCACCCACGTGGAAGCTGCCCACACCGATCCCATCCAGGGAACGCAGGAGGGCGGAGACCAGTTGCCCCATGGTGAGAGGGTCCTGGACCGGCGCGGGCTCGGTGCCTCCGTGGCCCGGCAGGTCATAGCGCACGACCCTCAGGTGGGGTGTCAGTGCGGGGACGACCTCGTCCCACATCACGTGGCTCGATCCCAGGGAGTGTCCGAGCACCAGCACGGGCGCCCCCTCGGGTCCGTCCGTGGTGAGGCCCAGTTCCCACTGCTGTGACGACATCCGTGTCCCCTTCCGTCGTACTGTCCACGCCCCAGTCTGCCGCCCGGGACGCTCCCACGCGAGCGGGCCCACCGCGCTACGGTGGGGACATGGCTCTCTTCGCTGTCGAATATGTCTACGATCCTGCGCGCACCTCCGAGATGGATCCGGTGCGTCCCCTCCACCGGGCCCACCTGGGCGAGCTCCACGACCGCGGTGTCAACGTCGCCTCCGGGCCCTGGGTCGGCGAGCAGCCCGGTGCACTCATCCTGGTCCACGCGGACTCCGGGGAAGGTGCACTCGACGTCCTGGCCGAGGATCCCTTCTTCGTGCAGGGGTTCGTCATCTCCCGCACGGCGCGCCAGTGGAACCCCGTCATCGGCGAGATCGCCTGAGCCACTCCCCCACGGTTCCCCGTGGCCGGAGAGGATGACGGTGGGCCGCCACCTGTCGGTGTACGCCCTCCAGTGCGACCCCGAGCCTTCTCCGCCCCGCGACGTCCGACCTCCGCCGGCAGCGGCCTGCGCAACGGGACCCGGTCCCGCAGCCATCCCTGGTCAGGGGGCTGCTGTCCCCTGGCTCTCAGCCGCAGTGTGCGCGCGGCGGGCGAAGACTCGGTGCGCCACCTCGATCAACACACAGGCAGCGAGACCGAGGCCCGAGATGACCAGCCACTGGTCCGTCGTGGGCCACTCCAGTGCGAAGAAGCTCCGGCTGAGCGGGAAGAGCACGCCGCAAACGGCGCCGACGGCCATGAGCGCGAGCAACGCCACTCGCCAGCCCACGAGTGGGCGCGCCGTGATGGAGAGCAACCAGAGCGCGCCCGCCATCAGTGACAGGGTCGCGGCCGTCTGCCCCGCAACGCTGCCGATGCCGACGATGCCGTAGGCACCGAGGGCGACAGAGGAGAGCACGAGCCCGCTCGGCACCGCCAGTCGGAGTGTCCTCCCGAGGAAACCGGGCACGTAGCGACGCGCATTGGGGCCCAGGGCGATGAAGAACGCCGGGATGCCGATGGTGAAGGCGTCGATGTAGGTGAAGTGGCGTGGCAGGAACGGATAGGTCCACGCGAACAGGGCGGTGAGCACGGCGATGACGGAGGCGTAGGTCGTCTTGGCGAGGAAGAGGGCGGAGACCCGCTCCATGTTCGCGATGATGCGACGCCCTTCGGCCACCACTCCGGGCAACACGGAGAAGCGCCCGTCGACGAGGACCAGCTGGGCGACAGCCTTGGTCGCTGCGGAACCGGACCCCATGGCAATGCCCAGGTCGGCATCCTTGAGGGCGAGGGCGTCGTTGACGCCGTCCCCGGTCATCGCCACCGAGTGACTGCGGGCCTGCAGGGCGCGGACCATGGCCCGTTTCTGCTCCGGGGTGACGCGGCCGAACACGTCGTGGGACTCCACCGCGTCAGCGAATGCCTCGGAGTCGAGGTCCCCGGGCAGGGAGCGCGCATCGCAGCTCCGTGCGGGGGAACCGTCGGGGGACCGCAGGCCAACATTGGCCGCAATGGTGGAGACCGTGACCGGGTTGTCGCCGGAGATCACCCGGACGTGAACCCCCTGGTCGCGGAAGTAGGCCAGGGTCTCGGCGGCGTCGGGGCGGAGGTCCTCCTCCAGGACGACCAGGAGGCGCGCCTCCAGTCCCTCGGGCAGGATGTCTCCTCCGCCCGCCAGGTCCGTGGCCGAGTCGGTGTGGGACAGACACACGACGCGCAGTCCGTCCCCGGCCAGCTGCGCTGCGCGTGCCAGGACCTGCGGATCCGTGCTGAGGATCTCCGGGGCGCCCAGTACCCAGCCTTCGCTCCCGCGACCGGTCGCGGACCACTTCCGGGCCGAGGAGAAGGCCACCGCCCACTCCTCCCCCGGCCCGGGGCCGGTGGTGCCGGAGCTGCGCGACCCGGTGGGGGCTCCCGGTCCGGCGGACTCACCGGCGCCGCCCTCGTCGACCCCGGGTTGCCCGCTCCCGCTCCCGCCCCCGCTCCCGGCCGCGGCGAGCGCGTCCGCGATGGCGCAGGCGGTGGCGTTCGTCCGGTCGCTGCTCAGGATGGCCAGTGCACTTCTGGACTGTGCGTGTTCTCCACCTGACCCTCCGGGCAGATCCTCCAGGGTGCGGACCCTGATGCCGCCGGTGGTGAGCGTGCCGGTCTTGTCGACACAGAGAGCGTTCACACGGGCCAGGACCTCGACGGCGGGGAGTTCCTGGACGAGGACGCCGCGGCGTGCCAGCGTGGCAGAGCCGAGCGCGAAGTTCATGGAGGTGAGCAGGACGAGCCCCTGCGGGATCATCCCCACCACCGCCGCGACCGCCAGGACCAGGGCGTGACGCCAGGCGCCGGGACCCTCGGCGGCGAGCACCCGCGTCTGGGACCAGACCATGAGGACGACGACAGGCACGATGACCACGGAGACGACGCGGAGCACCTTGTCGATTCCCTGCTGGATCTCCGACGTCGCCAGTGAGAACTGTTTCGCCTCGCGGGTCAGCCCCTGGGCGTAGAGGTGCTCACCCACCGCGGTCGCCCGCACGGTGGCGGACCCCGCAACCACAGCGGTGCCCGCCAGCACGGTGTCGCCAGGTTCCTTGCGCACCGGGACCGACTCCCCCGTCAACAGCGACTCGTCGACCTCCAGTCCGTGGACGTCGAGGACGTCCCCGTCGACGGGCACCTGGTCCCCCAGCGTCAGCTGGATCACGTCGTCGAGCACCAGGTCACCCACGGGCACGACCGTGGCGGCCCCGTCGCGCAGTGCTGTGGCCCTCGGTGCGTCCACGATCGCCAGCGCATCGAGGGTCCGCTTGGCGCGGTACTCCGAAGCGATGCCGATCACGGCGTTGAGGACCATGACGAAACCGAAGACAGCGTCGCGCCAGTTGCCCACCAGGAGCACGACGACCACGGCAACCGTGAGGATCGCATTGAACAGCGTGAACAGGTTTGCCCGCGCAATGGATCCCAGGGACCGTGAGGTGGTGGACTCGACCTGGTTCGTGAGCCCGCGTCGCCTGCGGTCCTCGACCTCAGTGGTGCTGAGCCCGGTGGTGTTGCGACCGATGGCACCGGTCCCGGTGGTGGTCCCCGCAGCGGCGTCCATGCTCCTCCTGGTTCCGGCGCTCAGCGCCCGGTGCCCTCCGGCGCCTCGGCTGAGCCTGCTGACCCTGCCGAGTCCGTCGACGGTGCAGGACGGACCGAATCAACCGTGTCCACTGGAGATGTCGGGGCCGCGACAGGTGCGCGCCTGTTCTCACGTCGGGACCTCAGCATGGAGGCGATGACGGTGAGTGTCAGGGCGCCGACGATGAACGCCATGGACGCACCGATGCCGATGTCGGGGACGCCCTCGTACCCCTGCCCGTCGTTGAGGAAGGACAGGGTGTTGTCGTGCAGGGCGTGCAGGATGAGCTTCACGCCGATGAAGCCCAGGATGGCAGCGAGACCGTAGTGCAGGTAGACCAGGCGCTCCAGGAGTCCGTCGATGACGAAGTAGAGCTGGCGCAGTCCCAGCAACGAGAATGCGTTGGCGGCGAACACCAGGTAGGGCTCGCTCGTGAGCCCGAAGATCGCGGGAATCGAGTCGAAGGCGAACATCAGGTCCGCGGAACCCAGTGCGACGACCACCAGCAGGAGGGGCGTGAGGTACGTCTTGCCGCCGTGACGGTGCAGGAAACGGTCCGAGACGAAGCCGTCCGTCACCGGGAAGATCCGGCGCACGATGCGCACGAAGCGGGTCTCCCGGTACTCCTCCGACTCGTCGAGTGGCTCCTGGAGACCCTGCCGCGCCTGTGACCAGGCAGTCCACAGCAGCCAGGCACCGAAGAGGAAGAAGATCCAGGAGAAGCGCGCAATGAGCGCTGCACCGACCAGGATGAAGACGAGGCGCAGCACGAGGGCGATGATGATGCCCGACAGGAGTGCCTTCTGCTGGTACTGGCGCGGTACCCGGAACGTCTCCATGATGATGATGAAGACGAAGAGGTTGTCCAGGGACAGCGACTTCTCGGTGAGATAGCCGGCGTAGTACTCACCGGCGTAGGTGGAGCCGTACACGCCCCAGACGATGAGTCCGAACAACAGGGCGAGGACGATGTAGCCGACCGACCACCACACCGACTCCTTCATGGAGGGGACGTGGGGCTTGCGCACATGGCCCACGATGTCGACGGTGATGAGGACCAGCACGATCGTGGCGAGCCCGATCCAACCCAGCGCGTGAACGTCCAAGGGAAACCTCTCAGATGATAGGGGGAGACACGGCTGAGGTCTCTTCCCACCCGGGGACCGTCGTGCGGCCGCGGGCGATGGCACCGAGCGGTCGCTCCGTCGGCGATGCCGACGCGCGTCCGCCGCGATGACGGTGCCACACTTCTCGGGATTACTCCCCTCGTCGGGCGAGTGTACCGGAAGCCTCCCGGGGTCGCCCGGATGACGGGTGCGACACGTGTCGCACGCGGTGGGCGGGCGCGCGGGGCCTCAGTTGGCGGCGCGCATCTGGCGCAGCTCCTTCTTGAGGTCCGACACCTCGTCACGCAGTCGTCCCGCCACCTCGAACTGGAGGTTCTCGGCGGCCTGGCGCATCTGGGCGGAGAGTTCCTCGATGAGGTCGGTCAGGTCCTGTTCGGCGGCCTTCCCCAGTCGCTCCCGCGCCCCGCGTGCCTGCTGGGCGACCTCCTCCGAGGCCCGGGCGTGTCCGATGGGGCGACCGGAACGCTCACGTCGGTACCCGCCCTCGAGGAGGGACTCGGTGTCCACGTCCTCCCGGGCGAGCATCTCGGTGACGTCGGAGATCTTCTTGCGCAGTGGCTGGGGGTCGACCCCGTGGGCCGTGTTGTAGGCGATCTGGATCTCGCGCCGCCGCTCCGTCTCCGAGATGGCCTCGCGCATGGAGTCGGTGACCTTGTCGGCGTACATGTGGACCTCACCCGACACGTTGCGCGCCGCGCGTCCGATCGTCTGGATGAGGGAGCGGGTGGAGCGCAGGAAGCCCTCCTTGTCGGCGTCGAGGATGGACACCAGTGAGACCTCCGGCAGGTCCAGTCCCTCGCGCAGCAGGTTGATGCCGACGAGCACGTCGAACTTGCCCTGGCGCAGCTCGCGCAGGAGCTCCACCCGCCGCAGGGTGTCGACGTCGGCGTGGAGGTACTCCACGCGGATCCCGCGCTCGGCGAGGTAGGTGGTGAGGTCCTCGGCCATCTTCTTGGTCAGCGTGGTCACCAACACGCGCTCCTGGCGTTCCACGCGCACCCTGATCTCCTCCAGGAGGTCGTCGATCTGCCCCTGGGTCGGCTTGACGACGACCTTGGGGTCGACCAGGCCCGTGGGGCGGATGATCTGCTCGACCACGCCGTCGGACCGGTCCATCTCGTAGGGACCGGGGGTGGCGGAGAGGTAGACGGTCTGACCGATGCGTTCCTGGAACTCCTCCCACTTCAGGGGCCGGTTGTCCATGGCCGAGGGGAGGCGGAACCCGTGGTCGACCAGGGTGCGCTTGCGCGACATGTCACCCTCGAACATGCCCCCGATCTGGGGGACGGTCACATGTGACTCATCGATGATCAGCACGAAGTCGTCGGGGAAGTAGTCCAGGAGCGTGTGCGGCGGAGTGCCGGGCCCGCGCCCGTCGATGTGCCGGGAGTAGTTCTCGATGCCGGAGCAGGTCCCGATCTCCTTCATCATCTCCAGGTCGTAGGTGGTGCGCATGCGCAGTCGCTGGGCCTCCAGGAGTTTGCCCTGGGACTCGAACCAGGCGAGGCGCTCCTCCAGCTCGTCCTCGATGCCCGAGATCGCACGCGCCATGCGTTCCTCACCCGCCACGTAGTGGGAGGCGGGGAAGAGGTAGATCTGGTCGACCTCCCGGATGACCTCCCCCGTGAGGGGGTGCAGCACGGCGAGCTGGTCGACCTCGTCCCCGAACATCTCGATGCGGATCGCCAGCTCCTCGTAGACGGGGATGATCTCGATGGTGTCCCCGCGCACCCGGAACGTGCCGCGCGTGAAGGCCATGTCATTGCGGACGTACTGCATGCCCACGAAGCGGCGCAACAGGTCGTCGCGGTCGATGTGCATCCCGCGTGTGAGCTCCACCATGCGGGCGACGTACTCCTCGGGCGTTCCCAGTCCGTAGATGCAGGACACCGACGAGACGACCACGGTGTCGCGCCGGGTGAGGAGGGAGTTCGTGGCGGAGTGGCGCAGGCGCTCCACCTCGTCGTTGATCGAGGAGTCCTTCTCGATGTAGGTGTCGGTCTGGGGGACGTAGGCCTCGGGCTGGTAGTAGTCGTAGTAGGAGACGAAGTACTCCACCGCGTTGTGGGGCAGGAGACCCCGGAACTCGGCTGCCAGCTGGGCGGCGAGCGTCTTGTTGGGCTCCATGATCAGTGCGGGTCGCTGGACCTTCTCGATCAGCCAGGCAGTGGTTGCCGACTTTCCGGTGCCCGTGGCACCCATGAGGACGATGTCCTGCTCCCCCGCCTCCAGACGTTCGGCGAGCTCATGGATCGCCGTGGGCTGGTCGCCCGAGGGGGTGAAGTCGGAGACGACCTCGAAGGGGTGCTCCTGGCGCAGGAGGGGTTGCTGGGTGGTCATACCCCCACCGTAGGGGACACCATGTGCATCGACGAGGGCTGGACGGCGAGCCGCCCTGCGCCCTCCGCGAACCCTCCCGTGGCGAAGTCCGTCATGAATCGTGGCGAAGTCCGTCACCAATCCCCCCGAGGTCCGTCCCAGGGACGACGGGCAGCAGAGGGCACACTCCACCGACGAGGGCGTCCGGCCCAGCCTCGTCGGCGGGACGCGGACCACGCGTCGATCGGGGTACATCCGGAGAGTGGACCCCGGAATGGACCTCGCCAAGATCCTGGACGGACCTCGGCGGGAATTGGGACGGCCTTCGCCGAGGGGGGTGGGGCGTCA
>JBQEKJ010000028.1:0-15022 GCA_052103835.1 Pauljensenia sp. | reverse complement strand
CGAGCCCGCCACACCTCGTCCCCACCCAGCCACGCCAGACATGACACCGCGCCCACCCACCCCCGGCCCCGGCCCCGGCGACAGGTTCGGCGCGCCTCCACGCAGCGACCGGGAGACACCAGTCGTCGCCACGCCCTTTCCCGGGGCCGAGGACGTCGATGCCGTCGCCGTTTTCCGCGGCCCCGGCTACACCTCCCCGCTGCCGCCGACGAACGGCCTGTCCACTTCAGCCCTCTGGTTGACCGTGGTGGGTGTGTTCCTCCCTCCGGTCCTCGTCATCTCGGCACTCCTGGGCGCCATCGGACTGGCGCGCGCACCACGCCTCCACGGCGTCGGAGCCCGCGCGGGGGGCGCTGCCCTGGCCATCTCCCTGGTGCTGATCGGCCTCTGGGCCCTCATCTACGTCCTCATCCTCGCCCACTGACTGGACCCCTGCCCCACCCCCGGACAGCGCTCCTGCCGGACCTTGGGCCCACTCCCCACCACCGCACCGTGACCTCGACAGCCCGACGCACCCACCAGCGGACCATCGAGTGGCCCCGCACGCCCGCCCGACCTCCACTTTGCCTACAGTTGAAGCATGAAGCCCTTCCTGCTCGTCTCCACCCGTCCCGAGGACGAGGCCATCGAGGCCGAACGCCGCTCCTTCCTCCGGGCGTCCGGACTCGGTGAGGACCAGCTCGAACAGGTGCGCCTGGACCTGTTGGGGCTGCCCGACATCGATGTCCACGCCTACTCCGGGATCATGGTGGCGGGCTCTCCCTACGGGACCACCACCCCGGACGAACGCAAGTCCGCCACACAGAAGCGCACCGAGGCCGAGCTGGAGCACCTCTTCACGCAGATCCAGGATGCCGCCACGCCCTGCCTCGCCACCGGCTACGGCATGGAGGTCGCCGCGTGGTTGCGTGGCGGAACAGTGACCACGACGTGGGCGGAGCCGCCCTCGATGGTGGAGATCGTCCTGACGCGCGACGGTGCTGAGGACCCTGTGCTCCGGGGCCTGCCCACGACGGGCTTCTCCACCTACGTCGGCCACCACGAGGCCGTCGAGGACGTGCCCGAGGGCGCCGTGGTCCTCGCCCGCTCCGTGAGTTGTCCGATCCAGATGATGCGGCTGGCTCCCAGCTTCTACGCCACCCAGTTCAATCCTGAGCTCGACTCCGACGTCATCAGCCAACGTCTGAGCGCCTATGAGGACGCGGGGTACTCGGGGGCGGACGACCTCGCTTCCCTGGTCCTCATCGGCCGCAGCGGCGAGGGACACCACCAGGCCGGACGCATCCTCGCCAACTTCGTGGAGATGTTCGCCAGATGACCACTGCCGGGACGGATCCACGCGTCCTCGCGGAGCTCGTCGACCTGTGTCGGGGCCGCCGCCTGGCTGCTCTCACAGGCGCGGGCATCTCCACTGACGCCGGCCTGCCCGACTACCGGGGAACGGGGTCCTCGGGCGCGCCCACTGTCGACATCGACCTGTTCCTGTCCGACCCCAGGTGGCGGCGCTGGGTCTGGCAACGGAACCAGGAGACCTGGCGTGCACTCGAGACCCTGCCCCCCACCGCAGGCCACCTCGCACTGGCGCGCCTGGAGGGGGAGGGACTCCTGGAGGGTGTCGCCACCCAGAACGTCGACGGCCTGCACCAGAGAGCCGGTTCCCGACGCGTGGCGGAGCTCCACGGCTCCTTCCTGCTGGTGGACTGCCTGCAGTGCGGGCACCGGTTCCCCCGGGAGTGGCTGGACGCCCGACTGCGGGAGGTCAACCCGTGGCTCGTCGACGACCCGGATCCCGCCCATGTCGCGATCCTGGCAGGGGTCGATCCCGAAGGCGCCGAGGCCTCGCGCCTGACCCTGGTCGACTGCCCGGACTGTGGGGGCATCCTCAAGCCCGACGTCGTCTTCTTCGGGGAGTCCCTTCCCGAGGCGGCCATGACCGCCGCATTCGCCATGGCGGACGCCTGCGACGTGCTCCTGGTGGTCGGCACCTCCGTGAAGGTCTCCACTGCCGTGTGGGTGGCGGGTCAGGCAGCCTCCTCGGGGGCGGACCTGGTCGTCATCAACCGTGGCCCCACCGACCTGGATCGGGACCCCTCCCTGGCACTGCGTGTGGAGGGCGGTGCCAGCGACTACCTGCCCGCGATGGCCGGGCAGCTCCTCGACCAGCACTGAGCTCCGCAGCGGCCCCTGAGTTCCGCAGCGCACGCTGGACTCCGTGTCCCGGACGCGACGACGACGCGCTCGCACGCGGGGTCGGCGCCTGACGGAATGCGCGCAGTCCCTCCGGACACCCCTCACGTGGGTGATGGGCGCGGGCGGGAGCCGCATCATGGAGCGGTCGGGGACGAAGGTGGGCGGATGCGGCGGAACCAGGCTCTCAACCCCGGGTGAGGACACTCACCACAGGAAGCTCGTCGGCTCGATCGGGCCCGTGTTGCCTGTCTGCCACCCCTGTCGGGCGAGTGCGAAGCTCTGGCCCGACACCGTGTTCCAGCAGGACACCCCCTTCGTGTCGGACAGGCACGCCGAGTTGCCGTTGACGGTGGTGGTCCCGTAGGGGACTTGTGTTCCCGTTCCGTCGACCGTGGTCCCGCAGGAGCGATCAGCCGAGTCGGCATCCGCAGTCAGTGCGAAGCGCTGGCCCTGGCAGTCCTGGAGCCCGTTCTGGACATAGGTCTGTTCCACGATCGAGCAGGTCACCGAGTCCGGACCCAGGTCACAGGCGATGTTGCCCGACGGGGTCACGATCGACGTGGCCGCCACCGCTCCAGCCGGCGCGGGGTACCTGACATCTCCGGTGGAGGTCTCCGCCGGCGTGGGCGAGGTCGTGGCAGTCGTCCCCGAGGAACTCTCGGGCGTCGCCCCCCCAGGCTGGTCGGACTCGCCACCTCCCGATGCCCCCCGGAAGATCGCCCAGACCACACCCACCAGGACCACGGCCGCCACCAGCAGGATGACCAGCACGGTCTTCGTCCCCTTCGAGAGACCTCTGCCCGGTTCGCGATCAGTGCTGCTGGGCACGCCCTGGGCAGGTGTCGCGCCCGGTGCCACGGATGCAGCGCTGCCCAGCGGCGCGAAGACCGGGGCGCCCTGGCCAGCGGCGCCGCACGGGGACGGACGCCCCCGTGCGGCGAGTGCGGCGTCGACGCGCGGATCCCCCAGCGCGGCGAGCCAGTCCAGGAGCCCCTGGTAGGCGGCAGGGTTGGCGGCCACCACGGGGCGCAGATCGGGGTAGTGGAAGGCGATCTGGCGCAGGGTCTCCGGGTCGGCCCCGGGATCGGCAGCGGTCCCGGCCATCCCGGTGGGAGTGGGTCCCTCACCCATGTTCTCGTCCCCTCAGTCGTGCTCGCATGTGTCCACACCCTACGCGGAGCGAGCACGCACGGTCATCCGGGCCCCGACTCAGGCCGCGCGGAAGGTGAACTCCCCGAATCCCAGGGCGTCGATGTCACGCACCATCGCGCGCACCTGGTCCTCCCAGCCGACGTCATCGGCCCGGAAGCCCTCGGGGGCCCCTTGGGCACGCGCCTGCTGCAGGGCGAAGCTGCGGATCCCCATGCTGGAGGCCTCCCGGGCGATGGCCACCGCGTCCACGGGGCCGCCGGGGTAGACGGTGACACGGACCTCGTGGGCGACCTCGGGGTGCGCGGCGACGATGCGCAGGGACTCCCATGCCTTCTCCCCCGCCCCCTGGCGACCGGCCACCTCCGCGTAGTCCGCGGGCATGGCCTTGACGTCGATGCCGACCCAGTCGACCAGGCCCGCCCCGAGCAGCTGCTCCACGCGGTGGGGGTAGGGTCCCGCCGTGTGCAGGCCCACCTGGTAACCCAGTGCCCGCACGCGTTCCATGGCGACACCCAGGGCGATCTGACGAGTGGCCTCCCCACCCGAGAAGACCACGCCGTCGAGCAGTCCGTGGCGGCGCGCCAGCAGGTCCTCCACCTGCTCCCACCCGACGACCCCCGGCAGACGCGGGTCGAGGATCGCATGGTTGTGGCAGTAGGGGCACACCCACGGGCACCCCTGGAGGAACAGGGTCGCCACCAGCTTTCCGGGCCAGTCGACACCTGACATGGGCTGCAGTCCTGCGATCTGGAGGTCCTCGGCGCGCAGGGGGTGGCCCCGACCCGGAAGACGACCGGAGCCGCCCTCGTCGATGCTCATCGGGACCCGGCCCCCACGTACGAGGGCGTCACCGCGCGGCGGGGAAGGCGCTGACCAGCTCGCCGTGGCCCCCGGCTGCCTGCTCGGTGAACATCTGGCGCTCGGCGTACTCGCCCTTCTTGCCGATGTTGAAGGACTGGACGGGACGGAAGTAGCCCATGACGCGCGTCCAGACCTCGCAGACCTGGGGGTCGCGGTCGGGGTGGGCGGCGGCGCAACGCTCGCACTCGAAGTGCTCCCCCGCCAGATAGCCGTGGACGGGGCAGATGGAGAAGGTCGGCGTGATGGTGATGTAAGGGACCTTGAAGGCCGTGAGCGAGCGGCGCACCATCTGCTTGCAGGCCTCCCCGGAGGACATGCGCTCCCCCATGTAGAGGTGCAGGACGGTGCCGCCCGTGTACTTGCCCTGCAGGATCTCCTGGTCCTCAAGGGCCTGGAAGGGGTCGTCGGTGTAGCCGACGGGCAGCTGGGAGGAGTTCGTGTAGTAGGGCTGCTCCTCGGTGCCCGCCTGGAGGATGCCGGGGAAACGCTTGCGGTCCTCCTTGGCGAATCGGTAGGTGGTGCCCTCCGCCGGTGTGGCCTCCAGGTTGTACATGTGCCCGGTGGCCTCCTGCAGCTGCACCATGCGCTCGCGGACGTGGTCGAGGAGGTGCTCGCACATCTCGAAGCCCTCGGGGTGGGTGAGATCCTGGGCGTTGTCGGTGAAGTTGCGGACCATCTCGTTCATGCCATTGATGCCGATGGTCGAGAAGTGGTTGTCGAGCGTGCCCAGGTAGCGCCGCGAGTAGGGGAAGAGGCCGCGGTCCATGTGGTACTGGATGGTCTCGCGCTTGCGTTCCAGCGTCTGGGAGGCCAAATCGATGAGGTGGTCCAGGCGGGCGACGAGGGCGTCCATGTCTCCCTTGTGCTCATACCCCAGACGCGCCATGTTCAGGGTGACCACGCCGATGGAGCCCGTCAGCTCCGCGGAACCGAAGAGTCCGTTGCCCCGCTTGAGCAGTTCGCGCAGGTCCAGCTGCAGGCGGCAGCACATGGAGCGGATCATGTGCGGGTCCAGGTCGGAGTTGATGAAGTTCTGGAAGTAGGGAAGGCCGTACTTCGCGGTCATGGCGAAGAGGCGGTTGGCATTGTCGCTGTCCCAGTCGAAGTCGGGGGTGATGTTGTAGGTCGGGATCGGGAAGGTGAAGACGCGACCGTCCGAGTCTCCCCCGCTCATGACCTCGATGAAGGCACGGTTGACGAGGTCCATCTCGGGCTGGAGGTCGCCGTAGGCGAAGTCCGTGATCTCATCGCCGATCAGCGGGTGCTCGTCGGCGAGGTCGTCGGGGCAGGTCCAGTCGAAGGTGAGGTTGGTGAAGGGGCACTGCGAGCCCCAACGGCTGGGCACGTTGAGGTTGAAGATCAGTTCCTGCATGCACTGGAGGACCTGGTCGTAGGTCATGGAGTCCAGGCGCACGAAGGGAGCCATGTAGGTGTCGAAGGAACTGAAGGCCTGGGCGCCGGCCCACTCGTTCTGCAGGGTGCCCAGGAAGTTGACGATCTGTCCGCAGGCGGAGGAGAAGTGCTTCGGGGGGGCAGCCGCGATGGCTCCGGGGACCCCGTTGAAGCCCTCCTGGAGGAGCCGCTTGAGGGACCATCCCGCGCAGTACCCGGCGAACATGTCGAGGTCGTGGATGTGGATGTCGCCCGCACGGTGGGCGGCGCCGGCCTCACGGCTGAAGACGCGCTCCAACCAGTAGTTGGCGACCATCTTGCCCGAGGTGTTGAGGATCAGCCCGCCGAGTGAGTAGCCCTGGTTGGCGTTCGCGTTGACGCGCCAGTCGGAGCGATCGAGGTACTCCTCGATCGTGCTGATGGCATCGACGTCGTATCGCTGGCTCATGGGGCTCCTCCACCTCGGGTGCTGATGCTCGGCAGTGCTTCCGGCGCAAGACGGGCAGGCCCTTCACGGGCGGCGCGGCTTCTCCGGGAGCTCGCCCGGAGTCACTACATCTAGTGGCCCCGGACAGGTTCCTGCACTGTATCTAGTTGCCGAAGGTGGGGACATTCAGGGCGTGCGTGTCGTCGGGCAAGTTGGGTCGGACGGGGCGCCAGCCGACCGGGCGGGGCCCTTGGTCCCACGGTGTTGGCTGCGGCCACTGGAGCTCCGCGGACAGTGTCCCGCCACCCCGCAGAGGTGCTTGACGCCCTCCAGGGGTGGTGGTCCGGGCCGGGTGCGGTGACCGGACCGGGCATCCCCTCGCCACAGTCGACCCGACATCGGAGCGGGCACGGAGAAGGGGCGTCGGGACACTCCTGGGAGTGTCACGACGGTGCGACTGCTCAGATCAGCCAGCGATTCTTCTGGACGATCTCCAGGGACTTCCACCAGCGACCCAGGCCCCAGGTATCACCCGCGAAGGTGAGGGCGACGAGGACCAGGACCAGCGCATAGATCACGTGGGAGTCGATGATCGGGTTCGTCCCGCCTGCGGCGGGGAGTTCGGCCAGGTACATGAGCGCCATGATGATCGAGCCCGCCCACGCGGCGACGCGGACCCCGATGCCGAGCATGACGGCCAGGCCGACCGCGAGCATGCCGAGCATGAAGAGGACGTCGGTCACCGGGGAGGCGATGGAAGCGAAGAAGCCCTTGAGGGGCCCCTGGACGGAGTCGGAGGTGAGGAAGCCCTGGGAGGGCTTGCCGCCGTTGATCCAGGCGCGCTCCGAGGGGGTCGAGAAGCCGAGCCCGAAGAGCTTGTCGAGGAAGGCCCACAGGAAGATGAATCCCGTGGTCAGACGCAGGGCCGCGAGGACCTTGCGTGCTGCGGAGGAGGTGACGACCTCCTCCTCGTGGGTGAGAGAGGTGGCAGAGGACATGGTGTGCTCCTGAAGTGGTCCCGGCACCGCCGGAACCGGTGCTCGTGTTGTTGACTGTGGAAAGATCTCGCCGCCCCACCGGGGTGACGCGGGTTTCCCGGACTCCTCCGCACCGATTCGTGCGTCGGGATCCGTGCCAGCAACTCTTACCGTCGGACGGAGCGTTGACAGTTCCCAACCGCGCCACACCATGACCTCCGTCCCACCGACCATGGCAAGCCTGCCCTGAGGAAATCCTTCTGAACGGCCGAAATGGAAGAACGGCCGACAAGGCCGAGCGCTGACTCCGCGGTCAGCGAGTGCCCTCGCCAGGACGCAGACGACGATCGCCGCCGCGCACCGGACGTCGGACGGAGATGTCAGGGAGTCATCCGGAGAAGTGCGTGTTCCGGCCACGCAACGCGGCCCGACGTCCCGGAAGCGGAGCTCCCTCACGGCCCCGGCACGGAGAGACACAACCGGAACACCGGGACCAAGGTCCCCTCACTCGGCGGCCCGGTGCTCCAGGCACCTGTGAGCTGCCCCACCAGCCTGCGAGGCGCTCCCCCGGATGGTCGTCCGGGACCAGCCGGAGCGGTCGGGTCAGGACCAGCTGAGGCGGTCGACCTCGTGGACGACGACACCCACCACTCCGGTCACCGTCACTGCACTGCACAGTGCCAGGAGCCTCTCGCGCCAGGGGTGCGCATGGAGGAAGGTGGCGAAGCCGTAGTCGGTGGCCCCTGGCATGGCCTGGGCACCGAGGTCGGTGCCGGCCAGTGCCACGGTGATCCCGATGGCAGCCAGGACGACCAGGACAAGTGCGATGGCGCCCATCGCGCGTCGCATGGGCGTGCCGTGGCGGCCGCGATGCTCAATGGGGGACAGTGCGAGGGCCCACGTCCCCGCCACTGCGACGGCAGTGATGACGTCAGCGGGGCGGTGCCAGGCGTAGACCATGACGGTGATGCCCATGAGGGAGGTCCACAACCACCCCAGCCAGGCGGCGGGCGTGCGGAACCACTCGGGCGCGACGACCACGAGCGCCAGGGACACCGAGGCCGCGAAGGTCACGTGTCCCGACGGCAGGGAGTTCTCCAGCACGGTCGACACGCCGAGGTCAGGACGGTACAGGGCGGCCTTGAGCAACTGCGTCGTGGCATTGGCACCGAGGGCGATGCCCAGGGCGCGCCCGGCCAGTGTGGGACGCCTGCGCAGCAGCGCGACCACCACCACGACGGCAGCCACGACCACGGATGCCTCCAGCGAGACGAGCCCCGTGACCACCGCTCCGAGCCGACCCAGCGCCCCGTCCCAGGACATCACGGACTCCATGAGGACCGTGTCCAGCGCCTGACCGGCGGGGACGCGCAGAGCCGTCCACGACAGACCCGCCACCAGGAGGACACCCAGGACCGCGGCACCGATACGTCGCACGAGTCGGGGGCGGTAGCCCTCGGGCCGCTGCGCCCAGTCGGCACCGGCCCCCGTTCCCGACGAGGGCGGCACCTGCCCCCCTGACGAGGCGCCACCCCTGCGGGAGCGCGCGCCACCAGACCCGGGTGTCCCCGGCTCCGTGGTGCCACCGGCCTCGTCAGCCATGTGTCGTCCCCCTCGTGAATGATCTCCGGCCACTGTAGTGCTGGGCTCCCCCGCGCCCGGGGCCACCGCCTCGGCTAGGGTGTGTGGCGTCCATCGCGGGACAACAGCCAACAGGGGGGAACATCGTGCCAGGACCGAGTCCGGTCAGCACCGAGAGGATCCGGTCGATGCTCACCGTCCGGGACGTGAGCTTCGGCGAGTACGCAGACTCCGAGCTGGCGGTACCCACCTCCAATGCCGTCTTCTTCTGGAACACGGCGAACCCCCAGATCCTGCAGTTGCGGGGTCAGTGGCGCGGCATCGCGGAGGACGACGCCCAGTTCACGGCGCTGGCCGAGGAGGTCGCGCAGTGCAACGCGCGGCGCACCGGACCCAAGGCGTTCCTGGCCCCCTTCGAGGACGGTCGCCGTTTCGGCCTCGTCGCCGAGTGCAACGTCGTGTCGTTGTCCGGGCTCACCGAGGACCAGCTCACCAACTTCTGCGAGACCTCGATGGGGATGATCATGGGCTTCTTCCGTGACGTGGAGGAGACCCACCCGGACCTGGTCGACTGGATGCCCGAGGAGGACCAGCGATGACCTCCGCACCCTTCGTGGTCCCCGACGACCCCACGGTCCCCTACCCGGTTCCCTTCGACAGGATCCTCTCCGTTGTCGCCTCCATGGGCTACGAGGTCGACGTCCTGGTCGAGGGACGTGCCGCAGGCGCAGTCTTCGACGGTGTTCCCGTCCTCCTCAGTCTCGACACCACCGACCGTTTCCTCTCGGTGCGCGCCGTGTGGGACACGGGCATGGATCCGCAGTCCTCCGCACAGGCCGTCTTCGCCGCAGCGGACGGGTGGAACAGGGAGAAGTACTTCCCCACCGTCTACTGGATCCCCTCCGAGACCGGATCCCTGCAGGTGTGCGCAGACTTCATCGTCGACACGCGCACCGGCCTCACGGACACACAGCTGGCGGAGAACATCGGGGCGGGCGTCTCCACGGGGATCACCGCCATCAGCTACATGAAGGAGGCCGCCACCCACGCTCTGGGGTGGCGCGAGCCCCGCGAGGGCGACTGAGGCGGTCGTGCCCGAGGGCAGCAGCTTCCCTGTCGCCGACCCCTCCGAGCTGGTCGCCCTGCTGGAGGACCTGGGTCGGCGCGACGAGCGCCTGGTCCACATGCATGTGGTCCCTGCCCGCCCCCAGGTCCTGGCGGAGTGGCCCGCCTGGGTGCACCCGCAGGTCGTGGCCGCCTACGGTGCGCTGGGGATCCGGCGCCCCTGGTCCCACCAGCGCGAGGCGCTCGACGCCATCCACTCCGGCCGCGACACGGTGCTCGCCACCGGGACGGGATCGGGCAAGTCCCTGGCAGCATGGGTGCCGATCCTCTCCGACCTTGCCGCAGCCGAGGGAACGGCCCGCATCTCCGACGTCCACCGTCGCCCCACCCTCCTCTACATGTCCCCCACCAAGGCGCTGGCGGCGGACCAGCTTGCCGCCCTCGAACGCCTCCTGGCAGCGGGGGGACTTCAGGTGAGGGCCTCCACCGCCGACGGGGACACTCCTCGGGAGGCCAAGGAGTGGGCACGCGGTCATGCCGACGTCCTCCTGACCAATCCCGACTTCCTCCACCACGTCATGCTCCCCGGGCACGAACGCTGGACCCGCCTGCTGGCCTCCCTGCGCTACGTCGTCATCGACGAGCTCCATCATTGGCGCGGTGTCACCGGCTCCCACATCGCCCTGGTCGTGCGCCGCCTGCTGCGCATCGCCCGCCACCTGGGTGCCGACCCCGTCGTGGGGCGGGGGGGCGCCACCCGGCCCGGCCCCCCCCCCGGGGGGGGGCGCCCGGCCCGGCGCCCCGGCGGGGGGGCCCTCGCCCCGGGCGGGGCCCCCCCCCCGGCGCCCCCCCCCCCCCCCCGCGCGGCTCTCCCGATCCCCCGTGGGGGCCGCCCCCGTGGTGGTCTTCCTCCCCCCCCCGGGGCGCGCCCCCGCCGTGGTGGGGGAGCCCATGACCGGGCGCAGCGGCGTGGTCGCCATCGACCGTGACGGGGCCCCCGCCGGTGCGCACCACCTGGCCCTGTGGCAGGGGGCCCTCATGCGCGACGACGCCGAGGTGTCCATCGAGTCCTTCCTGGCCGCGGTCCAGGGCGAGGAGCCCCTGGTGCTGGAGGCCCCGGTGCAGCGCCTGTCCGCACCGACGGAGGCCGCGAACCTCACCGCGGCACTGCTCGAGCACGGGGCCCGGGTGCTGACCTTCGTCCGCTCACGCCACGGCGCGGAGACGGTCGCGGCCCAGGTGAGGGACCGCCTCTCCTCCCACGGATCTCCGTTGGCCGGAGCGGTTGCGGCCTACCGCGGCGGATACCTCCCCGAGGAGAGGCGCGCGCTGGAACGCGACCTGCGCAGCGGTGGACTGCGCGCCCTGGCCACGACCAGCGCCCTGGAACTCGGCCTCGACGTCTCCGGCCTCGACGCCACGGTCACGGCTGGCTGGCCCGGGACCCGGGCGTCCCTGTGGCAGCAGATCGGTCGCGCGGGGAGGGCGGGCGACGAGGGCGTCTCCGTCCTCGTCGCCTCCGACAACCCCCTGGACAGCTACCTCGTCCATCACCCCGAGGCCATCCTCGCCGAGGTCGAGGCCTCGGTCATCGACCCCTCGAACCCGTGGGTGCTGGCACCCCACCTGTGTGCGGCCGCAGCCGAGCTCCCCCTCACCGAGGAGGACCTGGCGGTCTTCGACCTGCCCGACACGTCGATGTTCGAGGAGCTCACGGAACAGGGGTGGCTGCGGCGACGCTCGCGTGGCTGGTACTGGGACGTCTCCCGGGAGGGACGCCCCGCGGACCTCACGGACCTGCGCGGCTCCGCTGGGGACGTCCAGATCGTCGAGAGCGGCTCGGGGGCGGTCATCGGCACGGTGGATGATTCCTCCGCCGATGCCCAGGTGTTCCCTGACGCGATCTACCTCCACCAGGGGCGCAGCTACCACGTCCTGGAGCTCTCCCCCGTCACCCCGGGCTCCCGCCAGCGGGTCGCCGTCGTGGAGGAGGTGCGCACCAGGCTGCGCACACGCGCCGCCCAGCACGTCTCCGTGGAGGTCATCTCGGAGGAGAGGTCCTGGACCTGCCCGGACGGCTCGGTCTCCTGGCACTTCGGCGAGGTCGACGTGTCCACGCGCGTCACCGACTTCGACCTGCTGCGCCTGCCGGGCCTGGAGTTCATCCGCAACCAGGAACTGCACATGTCCACCCACACCCTGCCCACGCGGTCGGCGTGGTACACGCTCTCCCCTGCGGGTGCACGCCTGGCGGGCATCCTGCCCGCCGACCTGCCCGGTGCCCTGCACGCCGCAGAGCACGCGGCCATCGCCCTCCTGCCATTGCTGGCGAACTGCGACCGGTGGGACCTGGGTGGTCTCTCCACCGCCGACCACGAGGACACCCACGCCCCGACGGTGTTCGTCCACGACGCCTACCGGGGTGGGGCCGGCTACTCCGCCCACGGGTTCGACCATGCCCAGGAGTGGATCACCGCGACCCTGGAGGCCGTCTCGACGTGTCCCTGCGAGGACGGTTGCCCCGCATGCATCCAGTCCCCCAAGTGCGGCAATGGCAACGAGCCCCTGTCCAAGTCGGGGGCCATCGCCCTCCTGCGTCACCTCGCTGATCGCTGTCCTCAGGAAATCCCAGCGAACTCATAGGTTCCACCGACGTTCCTTCAAGTTTCGATGCCTACATTGTTGGTCATCGGGAACAGAGGTTCAGGGATCCACCAGGGATCCGTGGAACCGGAAAGGGACGCTCATCGGGAAGACTCGCACTGTGTTGATGGGATGCCTCAAGGGGTCGGTCTTCGGGCCGGCCCCTTTTGGCGTGCCCCCGCGAAGTCCGCTCTGTTCTGGGCCCGAAGTCCGTCCTGTTCCGGGGTCGAAGTCCGCTCTGATCTGGCCTTCAGGTCAGGAACGCCCACTGCGACTCTGCGGCGTGGGCGGGAGTGGGTGGTACACCCGTTCGGCGTGCTGGAATGCACCCAGTTTCACGACACAGGGACCCGACACCGACGCCACGTGCAACTCCCATCAGTCCTGACCTGCACCAATGTCGCCGCCCTCATCTGGGTACCCAATGCCCGCCAGGAAACTGGGTGCATTCCTGCACACGTAGAGGCCACAGGGAGCGGGACGTCCCTCCGAAGGACCGAGAATGCGGGTGCCGACACCAGACAGCGGTCACGCTCGACCTCCCGGACGCCACAGAGGCACCGTCGGGAGGACGGACCACTGTGAGAAGGGGAGCGGTCCTCGACCCCAGATCAGAGCGAGCTTCAACCCCGGAACGGGACGGACTTCGACCCCAGAACTGAGCGGACCTCGAGGGGAGAAGAGAGCGGACTTCAGGGTTCGGCGGGTCCGGCGCGGGCGCGGGCCTCGACCGGCACCGGTACCCCGGCCAGGACGAGGGTGTCGCGCACGACCACCAGGGTGTCCCTGCCCGCCACGGTACAGGCTCCCAGCTCCATCCCGTTGGCCCCGGCGACAGCCGAGGCGCGCTCGCAGGGCAGCGATCCCGCATCCGTCCACCCCGACACCGCGGAGGCGTCCCCGCCTGCGAGGGCCGCGAGGTCCGCGACCGCCCGGGCGTGCACCACGTGCGTGTGCACGGCTCCGAGCGCGAGGAGGAAGCCACACAGGACGAGGGCGGTCACCAGGATCCCCACAACGGCGATCGTCCCGGATCCCTCCTCCGCGTCACCGGGACTCCGCCCCTGCGGGGTCACGGAACTCCTCCCTCGACCAGGGTCCGCACCGAGCAGGAGGCGGTCATCCCCACCCACGCGCCAGGACCGGTCAGCTCGGCGTGCCCCACCACCTCGACCCAACGCCCCTCCCGGGACACCGCGACCCGGGCACCGGGACCGAAGGAACGCGGGGCCATGCCTGCCGGATCCTCGCCACCCACGGAGGCCTCACGCGCCACCTCACGTACCGCCTGGCACAGGGACGCCCGCGTGCTCCCGGCCGCGACGACCCCCAGGACGAGGGCGAGCACGACAGCCACGACGATGAACCCCAGGGCCAGTTCAACCGTGACCATGCCGGCGTCGGCAACCCCGTGGGGCCCCCGACGCCGGCGCGGAACTGCAACTGCGTTCACCGGGTCACCGCACTCACAGTGACAGCGCGGTCTGGATGATCCCCTCAAGCAGGCCCCGCACGGCGCCCGACTTGAGGACGACCAGGAGCAGGCCCGCGAAGCCGGCCGCCGCCACGGCACCGATCGCGTACTCTCGGGTGGTCTAACCCACCTCGGGATCGACCACCCGCCCCACCCGTTCCTCCTCCAACTGTTCGATCGCCATCCTGTTTCCCCTTCCTGTCCCACCCCGGACCCTCCGGGGTGGGACCCAGACTGGGGTGCGCCTCCCATCTCCTCCACCCGCGCGGACCTCGTCTGTGGACACAGCACGGGCGGACAACCGCGCTGTGGACAGAGCGATCCGGGCCCGGTCGACACCGCTCACACGGGCGCGCCGAACCCGCTGGAGGCGAGGTGCGCCAGCACTGGCACCACGCCCAGGGCCACGAAGCCGGGCAGCAGCAGGGCAGCCACGGGTACCACCAGTCGCACGGCCAACCTCTCCGCCTCCTCCGTGGCACGGGCCAGCCTGCGCGACCTCACACCCGCGGCGGCCCGCCGCAGCAGCGGGACGGGTGCGGTCCCGTCCGTCCACGCCGGGGCCAGGGCATCCCCGAGGTCTCCCGCCTCCTCCGGGTGGGGATCCCATGCGGTGTCCCAGGGGACTCCGAGGAGCAGTTCACGTCCGATCCGTCCCAACTCGGGCAACTCCGCGGCAGCGCCGAGGGCCTCCAGGGTGGTGGGCACCGAGGCGCCCGACTCCAGACCGGCCACCGCCAGGTCGCACAGGATCGCCGGGTCCACCCGTCCCAGTACCCCCGTCCCCTCCGCGCGTCGCGTGAGCAGGCGGGAGACGAGGTGACCAGCCACCTGGCAGGCGACGCCGACGACCAGGCACACCGCGCCGACTCCGCCTCCGAGCAGGAAGGCCATCGGTCCGGCCCCGAGGGCCTCCCCCGCAGCGACACCCAGCAGCGGCAGTGCCAGGAGCACACGCGTCGAGGTGCGCGGACCACTCCCGGCCACCCGTCGCGCGTCCTCGGCAGCCGCGGCCCCGTCGACACCGTCGGCCACGAGGTCGAGGACGCCGGCCAGGGGAGCTCCGAGGTGGGCCGTGAACCGACAGGCCGTGACCAGTGCCCTCGCCGACGCCCGCTCCGCGCGGGCCGGCGCCCGACCCGCCCGCAGCACGTCCCACACCCCCGGAGCCACCGCACTGGTGTCCTCCCCCTCGGAGGGAGCGTCTTCCCACTCGCCAACACCGCGCCCACCGCCAGACGCCGGAGACCCTCGCTGTTC
>JBQEKJ010000027.1:0-15111 GCA_052103835.1 Pauljensenia sp. | reverse complement strand
CTGCGCAGCTCGCGCGCATCGATGCCCTGGACGAGGGCGAGGCCGGTCGCACCGGCAGCCACCCCGACACCCTGGACCGCCTGTGAGGGTCCTGCCGTGAAGATCGTGCGTCGACTGTTCCTCGCCCTGTTGGTCGTGGTGGTCCTGCTGGTCGTCGCGGACCGGGTGACCGACCACTTCCTGGAGCGCGGCATCGAGAACTCCCTCTCGACCGCGCCCGGCGTGGTCTCCACGGCCTCCCGGTCCGATGTCGCTGCCTCCGGGGACCGCGCATCCGGGGGTGCACCGGCGGAGGGCAGCGGGAGCAGCGGGAGCAATGCCGCTCAGGGGAGCGACGAGTCCGGGGACCTGAGTGTGCAGGTGGAGGGCGTCCCCGTGCTCACCCAGCTCCTGGCGGGCGAGTTGGACTCGCTGCAGGTCCACCTGCCCGCCTACGACGTGGACACCGAGTACGGGACACTGCGGGTCAGCGGGATCGACGCGCACCTGACCGGCGTGGGCACGTCCGCACCCCACACGACCCGGGACCTCACTGCCACGGCCACCATCGCCACACAGGATCTCGTGCCGCTGGCCGCCGCGGCCGGGGTGCCCGGCACGCTCACCACGGGAGACGAGGGCGTGACTCTGTCGTTGGACGTGCTCGGCCAACAGGCGACGGTGACCGTGGCGGTCTCCCCGGACGAGGGTGGACGCTCCCTGGTGCTGACCCCCACCTCGGCCTCGATCGCCGGGATGGACGTGCCCCTGGACCTCGTCCGGGCGGTCGCCGGGGGACTCCCGACGATCCCCCTGGAGGGGCTGCCCGAGGGCATCCGCGTGAGGGAGCTGCGCAGCGGACCCGAGGGTCTCTCGGTGGACCTGGTCGGACAGGACGTGGGCTTCGGGGAGTTCGCCTCCTGACATCGCCAGACCACAGGGGGGAGGCGCGGTTGACGGGGTGGGCGATCATCGACGCGACCACCATCGGGCGATCATCGGAATGACGACAACGGGGAACTCCGACGACCCGGTACGTGTCGCGCGGTCATCCTCGCGACCGTCATCGCGCGATTTCCGAAGTGCCGACAAGGGGGAGGGGTGTCGGGAAACTCCCCGACACCCCTCCCCCAGACGGACGACGGCCGGAAGCCCTGGGCCCTCGGCCGCCCGTCCCAGCGTCACATGCCCTCCGGCCCGTGGACCAGGTCGGACAACTGCGCCGACTCGCGTGCGCTCTCAGTCGTTCGCGGACCCCGGAACCGACGTGGTCCCGCTGGACTCACCCTCGATGGTGGTCGGCGCGGAGCTGTCGACCGCGACCGAGATCTTGCGGGGCTTGGCAGCCTCGGCAACCGGGATGGTCAGTGTGAGCACGCCATCGCGGTAGGAGGCCTTGATCCCGTCCAGGGCCACACCATTGCCCAGTGTCAGCTGGCGGGCAAAGGTCCCCGTGGGGCGCTCGTGGCTCAACCACTGCACGTGCTCGCCGACGTGGCCCGCGCGCTTGGCGCTGATGGTCAGGGTGTGCTCCTCGACGTCGATGTCAATCGATGCGGGATCAACACCCGGCAGGTCGAGCTCGGCGACGAACTCGTCGCCGTCGCGGTAGAGGTCGAGCGGCATCCCCGGGTTCGCCGGGACCTGACGCAGGACTGAATTGAACACGCGATCCACGTCGCGGAACGGATCGTAACGAGTAGCCATGGTGATCACCTCCGGTTGTCCCGGCCCGGACCCTCCGGACCGGATCACCTGCCCTCCTCGGGCTTCAACACTGACAGTGTTGCGCGCCGGCAACGTGTCCGCAAGAGGAGTTGAGCGCGTTTCACTCAAGGCGGAACATTGAGTCTTTCAGGCTCAGGTACGTCGGCACTTCCTGTCCCGAGAACACAACCCCTCGGGGCGCAACGGCATACGGCTGAGAACAGGGTCAGCCCGCGCGGCCCCGCACCGATCGGCAACTGACACACCACAGCGCCACCGCACGGGGCTCCCCACCCCGGACATCCAGGCACTCTGCCGACCCCGCTGAGACGATGCTGCGGAGAATGCAGGTGCGCGATAGCCTCTCCCCCATGTCCGGACTCACTGACCTCGACCAGACCCTCGCGTCACTCGACGCAAAACCCCAGGGCACCTATGTCTTCGCCACCGTGGACCCCGTGCCTGAGGAACTCCTCCCGTTTGCCGTCATCCGGGAGGACGAGGGGACGACGGTCATCGTCGAGGAACAGGAAGCGCGGCGCTTCGGTCTTCCACTGGACCACACGTTCGCGCGCATCACCCTGGGAGTGCACTCCTCATTGGACTCGATCGGACTGACTGCCACGATCGCCCAGACGCTGGCCAGTCGATCAATCCCGTGCAATGTGGTCGCCGGCTTCTACCATGACCACCTCTTCGTCCAGGCCGATCGCGCTTCCGAGGCCTGGTCGCTGCTCGACGACCTCGCCCGCCAGGCGAAGGGCTGGCTCCCGGAGGACTGACCCTCCCCGGAACCGGCCCACCGCGCGGCACCATCTCGTCACGCGGGCGCACCCTCAGCGCGCGGTCCCCCGTCTCAGCTGGTCGGGCCAACCCGGGTCGACCCGGAGCCGACCACGCCACACCCGCGGCGCCATCGGGTCAGTGAGCATCACCCGACCGATCTCCACCACGTCCGCGCGACCGTCGGCCAGGATCTGCTCGGCCTGCTCGGGTGCGAGGATCAGTCCGCAGGCCGCGACCGGCACGGTCCCGCCACCATCCCCACCCAGCGCATCGCGCACGGCAGAGGCGGCGAAGACCTGGTAGCCCGGCCCACCCGCGATACGCGCGTCGTGGACGTTCCCACCGGTGGACACATTGACCATGTCCACCCCGTCCTCGACCAGGAGTGGTGCCAGGCGCCGCGTGTCCTCCAGCGTCCATCCGCCCCGTCCGTCGGCGGGGTACTCCTGGGTCCAGTCGGTCGCCGAGACTCGCACCAGCAGGGCGGCATCACCGATGGCCGCACGGATCGCCCGCACCACCTCGCGCGCCAGGCGCGTGCGGCCCTCGAAGTCCCCACCCCATCGATCGGTGCGGTGGTTGGAGGCCGGGGAGAGGAACTGATGGATCAGGTACCCGTGGGCCGCGTGGACCTGGACGCCGTCGAAACCGGCCTCCACCGCGCGACGCGCCGCCTGCGCGAAGGCCTCGACCACGTCGAGGACGTCCTCATCAGTGAGTTCCCGCGGCACCGGCCATCCCGGCGCGAAGGGGACAGGTGAGGGGGCGACCGTCTGCCATCCGCCCTCCTCGGCTCCCGCGTGACCCTGGAGCCAGCCGGCACGGGCACTGCCCTTGCGCCCGGCGTGGTTGAGCTGGATGAATGCCGCCGCGCCGCCGGCATGGATGAGCCGCGCAAGTTCTCCGAAGGCCGGAATGCGGGAGTCCTCGTGGAAGCTCAGGCAGTTGACCGAAATGCGCCCCTCGGGCACCACGCCCGTCGCTTCGATGATGACGGCACCCACACCACCCAGCGCGCGGGTGCCGTAGTGGAGCCGGTGCCAGTCCCCCGGCATCCCCATGTCGGCACCCACCGGAGCCGCGGAGTATTGGCACATGGGTGGCATCCAGAGGCGACTGGCGACCTCCAGGTGACCGACGCGGACAGGTTCGAACAATCTGGCACGTGACATGCCCCGATCCTATGACCCGATCCCACAACAGGATCACACGAGCCGGCCCGGGAGCACCCCGGCAATGCCCCGACCGGCGACCCCGGGTACGGATCGTTGCCTCACTGGGGGATACGCTGGAGCACATGGCAAAGGAGCACACCCCCCACCGGGACAATGCGATTGTCCGATTGGCGGACGGGACGGTCAAGCAGAAGAACCTCCTGACGGGGACCGAGGTGTGGACCGTGCCCGGACGTGGTCACCGTCCCCTGGCCGTCTCCCGCCGGACGCCTGAGCCCGTGCGTCCGGAATGCCACGGACTCGAGTGCGCATTCTGCGAGGACCGCTACCTGGAGACCCCACCGGAGAAGGCGCGCCTGGTGCGCCACGAGGACGGGACCTGGGAGGAACAGCGCGACCTGCCTGCCGACGAGCTCACCCGCACCGTCGCGGAGTTCCGACGCATCCCGAACCTGTTCGAGATCGTCTCCTACAACTACTGGCACCTCAACCACGACCACTTCCCCTCCGAGGCCGAGCACCGCCGCATGGCGGAGTACCTGGCCTCCGACATGGGCTACGAGCACGTGATGCGCGTGGTGCGCGCGCGCATGCTCGCCGGAGGCATGTCCGAGGGCGAGTTCGAGGCGATGACGGACTCCGCGAAACTCCAACAGGCCAATGGCTTCTTCTCCGGCGGTCACGACGTCATCGTCGCTCGCCGACACTTCGTGGACGGGGCGACCACCGACGACCAGTTGGCCGGTTCGGGCACCCTCACCCCGGAGGAGCACTACCGCTACACCGACTTCACGGCGCACGCCATGGCCGACCTCTACGGGCTGGATCCAGCAGTGCGCTACGTCGCCACCTTCCAGAACTGGCTCAAGCCCGCCGGCGCATCCTTCGACCACCTGCACAAGCAGCTGGTCGCCATCGATGAGCACTCCGTCCAGACGGAGGCGGAGCTTGCGCGCCTGCGCTCCGATCCTGACATCTACGACGACATCCTCAAGGTCGCGGCCACCCGCAGACTGGTGCTCGCCCAGAACGAGCACGCCGTCCTCATGGCCGGCTTCGGGCACCGCTACCCCTCACTCGCCATCTGGCCGCTGCACGCCCCGGCGAACCCCTGGCAGGTGGGTGAGGACGAGATGCGCGCCATCTCCGACATCCTCCACGCCGCCCACGCCTCGACCGGGGTGGAGGTGCCCTGCAATGAGGAGTGGTACCACCGTCCCCCCGACGTGCACACGCCCATGCGGTGGCGGATCCTGCTCAAGTGGCGCATCTCCACCGTCGCCGGTTTCGAGGGCGGGACCCGCATCTACCTCAACACGATGGACCCCTGGGCCGTGTGGAGCCGGGTCGTCCCTCGTCTGCAGGAGATGCGGGACCTGGGCACGATCGCCCCCATGCGCATCGGCGAGGAGTGCCGGGTCGATCCGGGCATGCTGCACGACTGAGGTCCTGCGGGAGTCGCGGCCTCCTGGCTCCCCTACTCCGAGCCGTCGAGACCCTTCGACCACGACTCCGCACGCTCCCGGGCAGCGGCGACATCGACCTCGGGCAGGGTCGCGGCCCCGTCGGTGGGCTGTGAGAACCATCCGATGACGGTCCCCTCGGCGTCCTCCTCCGCGAGGGGCTGGGCCACGCCCGCGGATGCCAGTTCCCCCTGCGCCGTCGATCCCCTCAGCCATGCCACCAGGGACTCCGCACCGTCCGGGTTCGCGGGGTCCTGTGTGATGGCGGAGTAGAGCATGCGTTGCAGGCAGGTGCCGGGGACCGCGGCGGAAGTCGACTCCGTGCCCGTGTCGTTGAGCGTGGCCGCCGAGAGTGACTGGCGCGCCACCAGGAGCGGGCGCCCCCCATCCACCGCCCCGGACGAGGCCGTCCACTGCTTCCGGAGCTCATCGGCGGAGCCGGTGCGCACACCGGCCGAGACCAGTGCCGACCACCAGGCATCCACACCCGCCCCCAGGGTGGCCTGTGCCGCCCTCGTGAATGCGCGCCCCTCCACGGAGCCCGCGGGGTCGGGGACCAGCAGGAGGTCCGCCCACTCCCCCGAGGCCAGGTCGGAGAGCGAGGTTGGCAACGCCTTCCGGTTCGCGGAGAACCACTCGGTGTCGGCCAGGACGCAGACGTCGTCGCGCGCGTAGGCGGTGGCGGCGGGGGCACCCTGGAGCGCGGTACCCTCCGGCGTGGACGTGTCCTGGGGAGCCGCGGAAGCCAACCCTGCGTCGGCGACGGCCTCCAGCACGTCACCCGCGTCGAGCCCGAGGACCACATCGGCCTGCGTCCCCTCAGGTGCTCCCTGGGCGAGCTCATCGGCGGGAACCTCGACCTGTCGGAGCGTGAACCCGGTCGAGGACCGGAAGTCCCGGGCGGCGGCCTCCGACAGTGCGGAACCCTGTGGGACCACAGCGGTGACATCCCCCCGCCCCTGCCTGGGCTGGGGCGCGTCGGAGGTGGAACCCGTAGCGCCGGGAACGAAATTCCCTGAGGTCGGCGAGGCCGGCACGACCGGCTGGGCGAAGGGGTCACGTGTGGGATCTGCCAAGGGATCCACTGAGGCCGTGCACCCGCCCAGGAGAGCGACCGCGAGAAGCATGGTGGCACACCGGATGCTGCTGTCACGTCCCACGCGTGCCTCCTCGTCTCGACCCGGACCAGACTATCTGTCCGGCGAGCGCAGGTAGGGACGGCGCGCCCCGCCCCGGTGCGGCATGATGGGAGAGGACAGACGGGGTGCACGCACCCCGGAACATGACTGATGGGGAGGACCCATGGACATCGGGTGGAAGCTCGCCAGCGCGGGCGCGATGGCAGGGGCGGCATTCGTGGCGAGCAAGATCGCCGAGGGCGGCTGGAAGGCCGTCACCGGCCATGACATCCCCCACGAGGACGACGACGACGTCCAGCTGGTGCAGCTCGTCGCCTTCGCTGCGGCCTCGGCCGTCCTGGTCGCCCTGGCCCAGCGCTACGCGATGCGGGGTGCCAAGAAATGGTACGGCGCCCGGGAGATCGACCCCAGCTGAGGTCTCTCCCGGACGCCGGACGCGTCCACCCGATGACTCAGGCGTCGAGGTCGGACTCGATGAGCTTCGCGATCGTGTCCAGGGCCTCCTCGTCCTCGGACTCGACGACGACCTCCTCGCCGTGACCTGCACCCAGGGTCATGATCATCATGACCGAGGAGGCGTCGACGGGTTCCCCACCGGGAACGCTCAGCAGCACCTCGGGCTCCAGCTTCGCAGCTGCCTCGGCGATCAGTGCTGCGGGACGGGCGTGCAGCCCGACCTTGGCTCCGACTTTGACGGTACGTGTGGCCATGGGCCTCTCCTTCTGCTCGGGACCTGACCACCCACGGGCCAGGGACATCTTGATTCTTGCACCTCGACACCAGGTCACGGGTGCTCCCGGTCACAATTCCGGCAGGAACCCGCGACCCGGCACATCGGTTCAGGCCGCGACGGCCTCCACAGCTGCCTCGTTGGCCGCCCTGCGTGAGCGGGCCGCCTGCTGCTTGAGGGCCGTGACTGCCAGGGCTGACACCAGGACACCTGCGACGATGGCGACCAGGTAGGCCCAGATCGGCTCGATCGCGAAGGCGACGAAGATGCCGCCGTGGGGAGCCTTCGAAGTCACACCGAAGGCCATGGACAGTGCTCCCGTCACGGCGCCACCGGCCATCATCGAGGGGATGACGCGCAGCGGATCCGCAGCTGCGAAGGGGATGGCCCCCTCGGAGATGAAGGCAGCACCCAGCAGCCAGGCCGTGGTGCCGTTCTCGCGCTCAGCGGGGGTGTAGAGCTTGGGGCGCACCGCGGTGGACAGCGCCATCGCCAGTGGCGGCACCATGCCCGAGGCCATGACGGCCGCCATGATCTGCCAGGATGCCTCTGTGCCGGCCGAGAGGCCGGCCGTGGCGAAGAGGTAGGCCGCCTTGTTGACGGGACCTCCGAGGTCGAAGCACATCATGAGACCCAGGATGACCCCGAGCAGGATCGCGGAGGTGCCGGTCATGCCGGTCAGGGTGTCCTGGAGTCCGGTCATGAGGGAGGCCAGGGGGCGTCCCAGGAACAGCAGGATCAACCCACCGACCACGAAGGTCGTCACCAGCGGGATGATCACCACCGGCATCAGACCTGCCAGCCACCTCGGTGGCTTCAGGGAGGACAACCACAGGGCGAGCAGCCCCGCCAGGATGCCCGTGACCAGGCCACCGATGAAGCCCGCACCGACCAGCACGGAGACGGCACCGCCGATGAAGCCGGGGGCGATGCCGGGACGACCGGCCAGCCCGAAGGCGATGTAGCCCGACAGGGCCGCCACCAGGAAGCCCATGCCCAGGCTGCCCAGTGTGGCCAGGACCGCGCCGAGGTAGAGACGCAGCCCGGCGTACTGGGTCAGGACGTCCGCACCGTTCTGCTGGTAGGTCTGGGCGTCCGGGAGGTTCCACAGGGAGAACTTCGTCGCGACGTCGCTGGAGACGAAGGCGACGTCGTAGCCACCGACCAGGAAGCCCAGTGCCATCAGAAGGCCACCGGCTGCGACGAAGGGGATCATGTAGGAGACGCCGGTCATGAGCGCCTGCTGGATGCGCTTGCCCCACCCGACCTGGTGGTGGCCGGAGGAGGTCGCGGAAGCCGAGTTACCATCCGCTCCGGCCTTCCCGGCGACCCGGTCGGCGTTGGGGTCGTGGATGGCGGACACGGCCTCGTCGATCATCTTCGGGCCCTCGGAGATGGCACGCTTGACGCCCGACTCGACCAGCGGCATGCCCGCGAAACGGTCACGCCCGGAGATGTTGACATCGGCGGCGATGATGATGGCCTGCGCACGCTTGATGGTGTCGGGGTCGAAGGGGGTGATCCCGCCGGATCCCTGGGTCTCCACGTGCAGCTCGACACCCTTGTCCTTGGCTGCCTGCTCCAGGCTCTCGGCCGCCATGTAGGTGTGCGCGATGCCCGTGGGGCAGGAGGTGATGGCCAGCAGCACCGGGGCGTCGGCGGTGGCGCCCACGGTCGAGTCCTGGTCGGTGGCTGCCGGGGCAGTGGTCGCACCGGGTGCTGCGGGTGCGGGGTCGACGACCTCGCGGACGAGGGCGGCCGCTTCCTCCGGCGTGCTGGCGGCACGCAGGGCGGCCACGAAGTCCGCCTTGATGAGGGAGCGCGAGAGTTTGGCCAGCAGCTTCATGTGCTCCGAGCCGGAACCCTCGGGTGCGGCAATGCCGATGATGAGGTCGGCGGGGCCGTCCTTCGACCCGAAGTCCACGGGTGTGGAGAGACGGATGAGGCCCAGGGCCGCCTCGTGCACGGCGGCGGAGCGGCAGTGGGGGATCGCGATCCCCCCGGGCATGCCGGTGGCGAACTGGGCCTCGCGGTCCTCGAACGCCTGCTGGAGTCCGGCCCGGTCGGCTCGGCCCGTGGAGGCGACCAGGTCCGCCATCGCGGCGATGACGGCGTGCTTGTCCCCGGTGACCTCCACCCCCAGCCTGACCAGATCAGGGGTGATGAGTGGTTCGGACATCGTCGTTCCTCTCGTGGTCCGGAGGCTCCTCCGGAATATTGGTGCGGGTGGTGGGTGTCAGAGTTCGATGACGGTGGAGACGTCCTCGTGGACGTCCACGCGTGCGGGGATGGTGGTGCCGGGCAGGGAGACGGCCACGGCACCGTAGGCGACGGCCAGCGCCAGGCGCTCCTGGGGCGAGGCGCCCTGCGACTTGGCGATCAGGTACCCGGCCACGGCCGAGTCCCCGGCACCGACGGTGGAGACCACGGGGGCGTCCGGGGAGGGGGCGAACCAGGCGCCCTCGCCGGTGACGAGCACCGCGCCCGCCCCACCGAGCGTCACCAGGACGTCACCGACGCCCGAGCCGTGCAGGTCGCGGGCGGCGTCGCGCACCGCGGAGTGGTCACCGGCGCGGGCCGCCGCCTCCAGCTGGGCACCGTCGCTGCCGGTGAGCTGACCGAGTTCCTCCGCATTGGGTTTGAGGAAGTCGGGGGCACCCGTGGGCGCGGCGGCGGCGAGGGCGAGCAGAGGTGCGTCGGAGGTGTCGACCCCGATCCAGGCACCCTTGGCGCGCAGGAGCGGGACGAGGCGGGCGTACTCGTCGGCGGGGATGCCGGGGGCGAGGGAACCGGAGAGCATGACGATGTCCCCCGCCGAGACGGCGGAGAGGAGGACGTCCTCCATGGCCTCCACCTCGCCGGCGTCCAGGGTGGCACCGGGCTCGTTGATCTTGGTGGTGACACCCGGCTCGGAGAGCACCGTGAGGTTGGTGCGGACCCGACCGGAGGTGGGGGTCTCGCGGTGCGGCAGTGACAGGGCATCGATGAGGCCGAGCAACGGGTCGGCAGGCGAGGCGGGGAAGAGAGCCAGGACGTCGAGACCGGCGCGGAGCACGCCGAGTGCGACGTTGATGCCCTTGCCCCCGGGACCGGTGATGTCGGTCACGATGCGGTGAACCCCTCCGGGGACCAGCTCGCTGGGCAGGGTGACGGTCCTGTCCAGGGAGGGGTTGGCGGTGAGTGTGATGATCATGCGCGGACTACCTCAATTCCGTTGTCCTCGAAGAGGTGGACATGTGCATCTGACAGGGATGTGTCGGAGACGAGGACATCGATCTCCCCGAGCTCCGCGAAGGTGACGAGCTGGACCTGCCCGGCCTTGGACGAGTCCGCCACGACGATGCGACGTGATGCTGCTGCCATCATCGCAGTCTTGGTGGCGGCCTCGTCGGGGTCCGGTGTGGTGATTCCGTCGGGGCCCATGCCGTTGCAGCCTATGAAGGCCACGTCCGGGTGGATCCTGGACAGCGCCCGGACGGTGTCGACGCCCACCGCAGCGTGCGTGAGTCCGCGTACCCGACCGGGGAGGATGTCGACGGCGGGGACCGGGACGGCCAGGGCTGCTTCCGCCACCGGCAGGGCATTGGTGACGACCCTCAGGTCACGGCCCTCCAGGTGGGCCACGAGTTCGATGGTGGTGGACCCCGCGTCCAGGAGCACGGTGGGCTCCGAACCCGCGGGGAGGAAGGCCGCAGCTGCCCGCGCGATCCGACGCTTGGCCGCGGTGTTGGTGGAGAGGCGCGTGGGGAGGTCGGGCTCGTCCCCGCTGCGACTGGGGATGGCTCCCCCGTGCACCCGGGTGAGGAGTCCCGCTGAGGAGAGCGCGTCAAGATCGCGTCGGATGGTCTCCGTTGCCACCGCGAAGCGTCTGGCGAGGGCGGAGACCGACACCCGCCCATCGTGCTCGACCGCCTGCAGGATCTCCTGCTGGCGTTCCTCTGCGTACATAGCTGTCCACTCCGTCGTCGACCTGTCCCACGTCCAGGGATCGTTGCCTGCCCGTCCACGGACCAGCTCCGATGCAGCACATGGTACACATGGTTCCAACAGAACTCCACAGTTGGATTCTGTGGCTTTGTGTGGGAAACGTCGCATGAGAATGAGATGACGGTCACGTGCTCAGCCTCTAGGCTGAAGGCAACTCACCGATGAGGAGCCACCATGACTGACAGCACCGAGTCCACCTCGACAACCACGGTCTACGGGACGCCGGTCGTTCCCGGGGTCGCCTATGCGCCCGCAGCGTGGACGCGCAGACCCCCGATGCCCCCGCTCTCCGCGCCGGAGCTCCCCGAGGAGGAACGCGAGGGGGCGGTCTCATCCTTCAACTCCGCCTCCCAAGCGGTCGCCGACGGGCTCTTCAAGCGTGCCTCCGAGGCCGAGGGGCATGTCGCCGAGGTCCTCACGGTCACGGCATCGCTGGCCACGGACCGCGCCTGGAAGCGTGAGGCCACGGGGAGGATCCGCAAGGGCACACCCGCCGTGCAGGCGACGATCGCCGCCACCGACAAGTTCATCACTCTCTTCGAGAAGGCCGGCGGCCTCATGGAGGAGCGCACCACCGATCTGCGCGACGTGCGCGACCGCGTGATCGCCCACCTCCAGGGACAGCCCGAGCCCGGAATCCCCCTGGTGGACCATCCGGTGGTCCTCCTCGCCGACGACCTCTCCCCCGCCGACACCGCCGGGCTGCGTCCCGAGCTCTACGTCGCCATCGCCACCGAGGTGGGCGGCCCCACCTCCCACACGTCGATCATCGCCCGTCAACTGGGCATCCCCTGCATCGTCGCGGCACGTGAACTGGCCGAGATCCCCGATGGTGTCCCCGTCCTCGTCGATGCACACAAGGGCACCCTGACGCTCGACGTCGACCCGGCCGAGGCCCGGGCCGCCGTGGCGGAGGACGCCCAGCGCGTGGAGCTCATCCGCCAGTGGCACGGACCAGCCCACACCGCGGACGGGGTGCCCGTCCAGCTCCTCGCCAACGTCCAGGACGGGACGGGCGCACACGCGGCCGCAGCGGGCGAGGCCGAGGGCGTGGGGTTGTTCCGCACCGAGCTGCTCTTCCTCAACACCCCCGTCGAACCCTCCGTCGAGTCCCAGACGCAGTCCTACGAGCCGGTCTTCGAGGCGTTCCCGACGGCGAAGGTGGTCGTGCGCACCCTGGACGCCGGCTCCGACAAGCCGGTTCCCTTCGCAACCCTCTCGGAGGAGTTCAACCCGGCCCTGGGGGTGCGCGGCATCCGCACCACCGGCCACAACGAGGGCCTCCTCATCCACCAACTCGATGCGGTCGCCGCAGCTGCGAAGCTCCAGCCCGGCACGGACGTGTGGGTGATGGCCCCCATGGTCTCCACGATTCCCGAGGCCGAGTGGTTCACGGGTCTGGTCCACGAGCGCGGTCTCAAGGCCGGCATCATGATCGAGGTCCCCTCCGCGGTGATCCTCATCGACCAGTTCCTGGAGATCGTCGACTTCGTCTCGATCGGCACCAATGACCTCACGCAGTACACGATGGCAGCGGACCGCATGTCCCCGCACCTGGCCGAGTACACGGACCCGTGGCAGCCTGCGGTGCTCGCGCTCATCGCCCGCACCGCCGAGGAGGGCAAGGTCCAGCACAAGCCCGTGGGCGTGTGCGGCGAGGCCGCCGCTGATCCCGTGCTGGCCTGCGTGCTCACGGGCATGGGCATCACGAGCCTGTCGATGGCCACCAATGCGATCCCGCCTGTGGGCGCCCAGCTCTCCCAGGTGACATTGGCCCAGTGCCGGGCGGCGGCCGAAGCGGTGAGGGGCTCCCGCGATGCGAAGGACGCTCGCGACCGGGCACGCGTCGCCCTCGGGCTCGTCTGAGCGAGGCACACCTGGGCGAAGCGCACCGGCCGGGCCCGCCACCAGGTCCGGCGAGGGTGGGAGCTCGAACGGAACCTGAGCTGGAAGCCCGGACGAGGACCACGGTGCGGGCAACCCTGTGGCTCGGAGGGGGCGGCGAACATGCGTCCGCCGCCACCCCCCCCCCGGGCCCCCACCACCCACCCCCGAGGCACCCCCCCCCCGCCCCCCGAGCGGCCCCCCCATGCGCTTCCCAGCAGTCCCCTGTCACACGTCGAATGGCCCGGCGAGACGCGCTGCGCCTCAGCCCCGGCGTCCCAGGGCCCACGCCGCACCGACCACCGAAACCACACACCACGCGATCAGTACCAGCCAGGAACGCAGGGGAACCCCGAAGTCAGCCGAGGCCAGACCCGAGCGGACCACCTGGGCCATCGGCTCAAAGGGCAGCCAGTGGTGCAGTTCCTGCGCCCACGGAGCCAGGCGCTCGGCCGGGTAGCTGATCGGGGAGAAGAGCATGACGACGAACACGAACACCTGGGACACCAGTTGTGCGAGCGACGGGGCGAGGATGTTCGCCACCGCGTAGCCGATCGACGCCGAGGTCAGGGACACCAGCAGGGCACCGGGCAGGAGCCACCACGCCGGTGTCAGTGCGACGCCGAAGCGGGCGGCACCGATGAGGATCCCGACCAGCATCCCGGGCAGGGCGATCAGTGCCCACACCGCGAGGTCGGAGATGAGGAAGGCCGCCCTCGTGACCGGAAGGGTCCGCATCCAGTCGAGACTCCCCTCCCTCCGCTCCTGTCCCACCCACTGGCGGGGGTTCAAGACCAGTCCCAGCATGACGAGGCAGATGGTCGGCGCACCGTCAGCCACGGCAGACATGGCAAAGGCAGTCAGTCGGACCATCCCTCCCGGGACCTTCTCGGCACGGACCCGGGCCCACTCCCCCATGTCGAGGGCGTGGACGAGCTCGCGGGCCCGGACTGGGGCCGCCGTCGAGGGCGCCCACCGTGCGAACTCCGACTCGAAGGAGTCCCCGTTCCTCGAGATCGACCACAGCCTCTCCGTCGATGACGCGGAGCGGCTCGCCGAGCATGCGGGGGGCACGCCCGAAGTGGCGGCGCACACGTTGTCCCTCGACGAGGCCTCACTCGAACGCACCCTCCTGGGACTGGAGGTCTGGACCTGTGCGGCACGTCACGAGGATGCACGTCCCGAGCTGTCGGCCGCCTGGCGCCGCACGCTGGGGGTGATGGCTTCCGCCATTGCGCGCAGCGACGGGCGCGACGCGCCCACGGATGCCGATCTCGACCGGCCTTCGGCCTCACGGCGGTGCACGCCCTCGGACAGGTCTTCACCGAGATCCTCGGCCCCGAGGAGATCACGCCGATCACCCAGCGCCTCACAGGGCGGCTCGTGCACGGCTCCGGGTCCGTCCCCCCATCGCCCCCGACCTCGCCGGATCCACCCCCGGCCCGGGGATGACGGGAACCTCGTCGCGCCCCTCGCCCCTCAGACGCGGGGGAACACCGGCAGGTAGGGCGCCAGGTCCGTACGTTCGCCCGAGGCCTGCACGCGACCGGCAGCCTCGGCCTGCTCCCAGAGGAGGGCACCGGTGACGAGGTCGAGCCAGGTCTCCATGTCGGTCTCCACCACGGCGGGTGGCGTCCCCCGGCGGTGGACGGTGCCCGGGAGGATCTGCACCGCGCCGGCGGGCGGGACACGTACCTCGACGGAGCGTCCCGGATGGAGCTCCCCGAGTTCCTCAAGGCTGAAGCGGACCGCCGTCATCACCGTGCGTCGCGGTGTCCCTGCGGGGTCGGCCCGCCAGGTCCGCAGGGCTTCAATGCCGTCCTGGGGATCCACTCGTCTTCTGGGCACGCATCCATCGTAGGTCGCGGAACTTCACAACCCCCCGTGAGAAGCGCTCACGAGGTCCTGGCCGGGGCTCGCGGGGCTCCCCCTGCACCCACTTCCCGGACGTGCCGGTCATGGGCGGACGATCGGTGTCGCCCTCGTCGGAGCACACGTCACCGCGCCCGACCTCGGACGGCCCCCGCGCGCGGCCCTCGTCAGGCCAGTGGAACCGATCGCACCAGGATGGTCACGGGCGCGCCCCTCGGCGCGAGCTGCCCGTCAGGCGCAGGAGTGCCATCCGGGCCGCCTCCCGGCCTGCGCGCGTCGCCCCGAATGTGGAGGCGCTCGAGCCGTACCCAACCAGGAGGATCCGGGGATCCCCGGCCACGGACACCCGCCCGTCCATGAGGATGCCGCGGGAGCCGGGTTCCCTCAGT
>JBQEKJ010000026.1:0-15198 GCA_052103835.1 Pauljensenia sp. | reverse complement strand
TGGTCCTCGGCGCACTCCTGCTGTTCCTCCTGGTCGCGGGCCTCTGCTCCTGGCTGTCCTGGCGGGCGACGTCGTATGCGGTGACGGACAACGCGGTGTGGTACCGCTCCGGGATCCTCTTCCGTTCCCAGCGGCATGCCCGCCTGGACCGTATCCAGGCAGTGGATGTCGTCCATCCCCTGCTCGGACGGCTCTTCGGCCTCGGACGACTCTCGGTGGAGGTCGCGGGGGGCAGCGGATCCAACCTCACCTTCGGCTTCCTCTCCACCCGGGTGCTCGACGACCTCCGCGCGGAGATCCTCGCGCGGGCCGCAGGCATCAGGCTCGACGGATCCGGGCGGACCGATCGTCCGCACAGCTCCGCACACACCGGGGAGTCCACGTCGGCCGGGACCCCGGCGCCCGCAAGCGCGTACGCGCCGGATGACGAGGGCGGCGCCGCCCTCGTCGGGGACCAGGAAGCTGCCGGGCGGGAGGAGCCAGCGCTGCCCGCGGCGACCGATCGCGCGGGGGCTGCGGCTGCCGTCGGAGCCGAGGGACGGGCCGACGCCGGAGGAGCGGATGTGCGAGGGGCTGCCCCGGCAGCCGCGGATCGCGCAGGGGCCGGTACGCAGGGGACGGGCGCAGCGGGGATCGAGGGCGCGCGCAGCGATGCCGCGAGGACCTCGGCCGCGGAACTGCGGCCCGCGCCGGTGGCCCACGAGCACGAGCTCTACCGTGTCCCCGTCGGGCGCCTGCTCGGGTCGATGCTCATCTCCTCGGGGACCCTGATCGGTCTGCTCGTCGTGCTGGCGGTGGTCGTCGGGGTCGTCGTGGCCATGGTGCAGCTGGGGGCCCGCTCCCTGACCGGGCTCGTGGCGGCCATCCCCGGCATCCTGGGTGTGGCCTCCTACCTGTGGGGACGTTTCTCAGGCGAGTTCAACTTCACCGCCGCCGTCTCCCCCGATGGCATCCGTATCCGCCGCGGTCTCACCGAGACCCGCTCCCAGACGATCCCGCCCCGGCGTGTGCACGCCGTCTCGGTGACACAGCCCTTCCTGTGGCGTCGCATGGGGTGGTACCGGGTGACGATCACACAGGCGGGCTACGCGGGGGAGTCCTCGGAATCGGGCAGCTCGTCGAGCAGCTCCAATGACGTCCTGTTGCCGGTGGGGACTCGCGCTGATGCGGAGCTGGCCATCTGGCTGGTGGTGCGCGACCTGGGGGTGGAGGATCCCCGGGCCTTCATCGAAGCGGGGCTCCACGGCCAGGACGAGGGCGAGGGGTACATCCCCAACCCGCGTCGATCCCGGGTCCTGGACCCCGTGTCCTGGCGGCGCCGGGCGGTGGCGTTGACGCGCACCTGCCTGGTGGTTCGTGAGGGCCGGGTGTCGCACTCGCTGACGGTGGCACCCGTCGAGCGACTCCAGTCGATCGGTGTCGAGCAGGGGCCGTGGCAGCGGCGCCTGGACCTCGCGACCCTGCGCATGCACATCGTGCCCGGCTCCGTGCGGGCCGCGGCGTCCCACGTCGACGCCGCCCATGCCCAGGTCCTGCTGGCGGACCTGCTGGAGCTGGGGCGGGTGCGCCGAGGGTCCGAGCCTCCCGAGAAGTGGATGATGCGTGTGGCCGCCGCTGTCCCTGACCGGGAGGTGCGCGAGGCGATTGTCGAGGATGCCACCGGTGAGGACGAAGTCGGGGGTGTCGCTGAGGTGAGCGGTGGCCGTGGTGCCGATGATTCGTCGGCGCAGGGCTTCGCACCGACTTCTCCGGACTGCGCGGCAGACCGCACGGCGGGCGGCGCACTGGCTGGGAACCCTCCGGCGGACGGCCCCGTGGCTGGGGAACACAGCGGGGCTGCGGATGAGGAGGGCGGCGCCCGTGGGAACTGAACGCCCGGGCCGCCTCGGGATCGGCGTGGTGGGAATGGGCCATGTCGGCCCGGTCCTCGCGTCTGCCCTGCGTGCCGCCGGTCATGCGATCGTCGGGGTGACCGCGTCGTCGTCGACGTCGAAGGAGCGGGCCGAGGTCATGCTGCCCGGTGTTCCCGTCCTCGACGTGGAGCACCTCGTGGAGCGTAGCGAACTCGTCGTGCTGGCGGTCCCCGACGACCAGATCGAGCCCCTCGTGAAGGGCCTGGCTGACCTGCGCGTGTGGCAGGGTGGTCAACTCGTCGCCCACACCAGTGGTGCCCACGGCACAGCCGTGCTCGATCCGGCGCGCCGCATGGGGGCGATCCCCCTGGCCATCCACCCCGCCATGACCTTCACCGGCACCAGCATCGACGTGGCACGTCTGGTGGGCACACCTTTCGCGGTCACTGCGCCGGCCCCCGTCCTCCCCATCGCGCAGGCTCTGGTGGTCGAGCTCGGCGGGGAACCGGTGGTCGTCGCCGAGGACCAGCGCCCGCTCTACCACGCCGCCCTCGCCCATGGCGCCAACCACCTGGTCACCCTGGTCGTCCAGTCCCAGCGCGCTCTCGCGGAGGCGGGCGTGGAGGACACGGGTGCCTTCATGCGTCCACTCCTGGAGGCGGCGCTGGACCGTGTCAGCCGTGAGGGGGAGGCCGGGCTGTCCGGTCCTGTCGTCCGGGGGGACGCGGGCACGGTGGCACGCCACATGGGCGCCCTGATCGGTGCGGGTGACCTCGATGACGTGGCGGACACCTATGCGCACATGGCGCGGGCAACCGTGCGGATGCTGGAGGCCTCGGGCCGTCTCCCGGAGCGCACGGCCACGGAGGTCCTGGCGGCGCTGGCACTCGGAGGGACCGCGGACTGAAGCGCGACCCCTGGGGACCCGGGCGCGACCCCGGAGGGTTGGGCCGTGGCTCGCACGGCCACGGCCAAGCTCCCCCGGGCAGCGCTGTGGACGCAGGTGTTCCCGGGCCCGTGCGCGGCACTGGGGACTGAGTGGGTACCGGTGAGCTGCGCTGTGCCGGTCGCTGGGAGACCATCCCCAGCAGTGCTTGCGGAACCCCGATGTGCGCCCCGGTGGTCCGGCGCGGGACAATGGGGTGCCCGGGAGACGCCCGGGGAACACATCGAGGAGCATCCCGTGCACGACGTACCTGTCATCGCGAAGAACCGCCAGGAGCTGGCAGCGGCCCTGGCCGGAACCAGCGGCACACGTGCCCTGGTGATGACGATGGGCGCACTGCACGAGGGGCACCTCTCCCTGGTACGCGAGGCCCGCGAACAGGCCGACCACGTCGTCGTCTCCGTCTTCGTCAACCCCACCCAGTTCGCGCCGGGGGAGGACTTCGAAGCCTATCCCCGCACCCTGGACGCCGATGTCGAGCGTCTGCGTTCGGTGGGGGTCGAGGTCGTCTACGCCCCCGACCCTGCGGACGTCTACCCCACGCCTCCCCGGGTGACCATCGATCCCGGCCCCATCGCCCGGGTCCTGGAGGGGGCCACCCGTCCCACCCACCTGGCCGGGGTCGCCCTCGTGGTCACCAAGGTCATCAACCTGACACGTCCCGACGTCGCGATCTTCGGGCAGAAGGATGCCCAGCAGCTCACCATGGTCCGCACCCTGGTACGTGACCTGGACCTGCCGGTGCGGATCGTGTCGGTCCCGATCGCCCGCGACTCCGACGACGTGGCGCTCTCCAGCCGCAACCGCTACCTCTCACCGGAGGAGCGTGTGCACGCCCTCGCACTGTCGCGTTCCCTGCGCGCAGGCGCTCACACGGCGGAGACCGGTGGGGTGCCCTCGCGCATCCTCGCCGACACCGGTGCGGTGCTCGCACGCGAGGAGGGCGTCGAGGTGGACTACGTGGCGCTCGCGGACCCGGACACCTTCGACCCCGTGAGGGACGACGCACCCGGTGGCACCGGGGCCTTCCTGCTGGTCGCCGCGCGCGTCGGCACCACGCGCCTGATAGACAACACACTCGTGACCCTGGGCGGCGGGTCCATGCAAGGAGGGGAATGACATGACCGAGGTCATGCGCCCGATGATCCAGGGCAAGATCCACCGCGCACGCGTCACCGGCTCGGACCTGCACTACGTCGGCTCGGTGACCATCGACGCCGACCTGTTGGAGGCCGCCGACATCCTGGAGGGCCAGCAGGTCGACATCGCCGACATCGAGAACGGCAACCGTCTCACCACCTACGTCATCGCCGGTGAGCGTGGCTCCGGGATGCTGCAGCTCAACGGGGCCGCCGCCCACCTGGTGGAGGTCGGTGACCTGGTGATCGTCATGGCCTACGTCCAGGTGCCGGAGTCCCGGGCGCGCCAGTGGCGCCCGAAGGTGGTCTTCGTGGACGAGAACAACGTCGAGCTGCACACCGGGGACGACCCGGGCGCGGTCCCGGAGGACTCCGATCGGGCACGGGAACTGCGGCTGCGCTCGAGTGGGGTGTCCGGCCCGGCCTGAGGCGGGTGCGGGCCGGTGGGTCGGTCCGCTCCCGCGTCCGGGGGGTCGGTCTCCCGTGTTCCTGTTCCTGTGCGAGTGGTGCGGGGGCCCGTGCGTTCCCGCGTCCGCGGGTTCGCCCTCGTCCGCCCCCGTGTTGCACCCTCCCGGCGCCCGGGGAGCGCGCCACGGCTGTGCGCGGAGTGCCGGGAGGGCGCCTTCCCTGCTGCGCGTCCCACACGTGGAGGGCACGGCAGGGCCTCTGCGCCCACCGGCTACCATGGGCACGTGACTGACGCGAACACCGAACCCACCCTGCCCCAGAGCCCCGCGACCCAGCCGCCCGTGGCACCGGCCACCGACGACATCCCCGAGCAGGTCCGGGTGCGGGCGGCGAAGCGGCAGAAGATGATCGACGAGGGCGTGACCCCCTACCCGGTGGTCCTGCCCATCACCACGACCATCAAGCAGGTCCGCGCCGACTACTCCGGTCTGGAGGCCGGGGAGGAGACCGATGTCGTGGTCGGTCTGGCCGGGCGGGTCGTGCTCATGCGCAACTCCGGCAAGCTCTGCTTCGCGACCCTCCAGGACGGCGAGGGCCGTCGCCTCCAGGTGATGCTCTCCGCCAAGGAGGTCGGCGTCGAGTCGCTGGCCGAGTACAAGGCGGAGGTCGACCTCGGTGACCATCTCTTCGTCCACGGGCGCGTGATCTCCTCACGTCGCGGTGAGCTCTCCGTCATGGCCGAGCCCGGCGGGGACGCCGCGCCCGCCTGGGAGATCGCCTCCAAGGCCCTGCGACCACTGCCCAAGACCTTCACCTCCGGCGAGGGCGGGACCGGTGGCGGCCTCTCGGAGGACATGCGTGCGCGTCGGCGCTACCTCGACATGATCGTGCGCCCCGCAGCCCGCGACATGGTGCGTCTGCGCGCCAACGTCGTGAAGTCACTGCGCCGGTACTTCGACGCGGCCGGTTTCGTGGAGATCGAGACCCCGATGCTGCAGGTCCTCCACGGGGGTGCCGCGGCGCGCCCGTTCAGCACTCACATGAACGCCTACGACACCGACCTCTACCTGCGTATCGCCCCGGAGCTGTACCTCAAGCGCGCGGTCGTGGGCGGGATCGACAAGGTCTTCGAGATCAACCGCAACTTCCGCAACGAGGGCGCCGACTCCTCCCACTCCCCCGAGTTCACGATGCTGGAGGCCTACGAGGCCTACGGCACCTACGACACCATGGCGACGCGCACACGGGAGTTCATCCAGAAGTCCGCCCGCGACGCCCTGGGTTCGGAGGTCGTCACCCTGCCTGACGGCACGCTCTACGACCTCTCGGGCAGCTGGGACCACATCAGCCTCTACGACGCGGTCTCCTCTGCTGTGGGCCGCACGATCACGCCCTTCACGTCGCGTGAGGACCTGGTCGGTCTGGCCGGGGAGCTCGGGGAGGAGATCCCGGACCACTACGTGCCCGGCAAGATCGTCGAGGTCCTCTTCGAGAAGACGGTGGGTGACCACCTGTGGGCACCGACCTTCGTGCGTGACTTCCCCGAGGACTCCAGCCCACTGACCCGGGGGCACAGGACCAAGCCCGGTGTGGTGGAGAAGTGGGATCTCTACGTGCGCGGTTTCGAACTGGCCACCGCCTATTCGGAGCTGGTGGATCCGGTGGTCCAGCGCCAACGTTTCGAGGCACAGGCCCTCGTAGCCGCGGAAGGGGATCCCGAGGCCATGGTGCTCGACGAGGACTTCCTCACGGCCATGGAGTACGGCATGCCTCCCGCGGGAGGCATGGGCATGGGACTGGACCGGCTCCTGATGGCGTTGACCGGCCAGGGTATCCGCGAGACGATCACCTTCCCCCTCGTCAAGAAACTCTGACGCCGAAGTCCGTCGTCTTTCCCCGCGAAGTCACCGACTGACTCCGCGGGAGAAGGGGGTCAGCGGGCGGCGCGCTGGGCTCGGCGCTCGGAGTGGACCAGTGCCTCCAGGGCGGCCGCGGCCTCGTCGAGGGACGCCACGGGTCTGCACCCGCACTCCTCCAGGTGGCGGACCTTGCCTGGTTCCTCGCGGGCCAACCTGAGGCCTCGCATGATGAGCACCGGGACCGGCTTGCGGGCCTCGCCCATGTCACGCAGCAGGCGGAACCACATGTTGCGAAGGGGCGAGCGCGCGATGCAGATGGCGTCGGCCAGCACACCCTCGTCGTCGAGTCGGCGCACCAACTCGGCGGCGAAGATGCCCTCGACCACGAAGAGCGGTTCATCACGGTCCAGGACCATGTGTCGCATGCCGGTGCGGCGGTTGGTGGGGATGTCATAGATGGGGACCTCGGTCTGTCCCAGTCGGCAGAGTTCGAGGATGGCGCGCACGGCGTCATCGGCATTCCAGGAGTGTGGGTCGTCCCAGTCGACCAGGCCCTCGCGCAGGATCGGCATGTCCGGGGCGTCGCCGTCACGGTAGAAGTGGTCCAGTGACAGGGACGTGACACCCGTGCGGCTCGTCAAGGACGTCTTGCCGGAGCCTGAGGGCCCAGTGAGGATGATGACGCGTGCGCGTGCGCGCCTCGCCCCCGCGGGGACCTCGAAGAGCCCCTCCTGGTGGGCATCGGTGTCAGGGACGCCGCCGTCACCGTCACCGACGTTCTCGGGGTCGGCCGACCCGGGCTCGGGTGACGGACCGTGGCCGGTGGACGGGGGATGCATGGGCTCAAGGATAGCCACGAGGGTGGGGGTGGTCGGGGAGGCCGTCAGGCATCGGTGACGACCACCACGCACAGGGTGCGGGGCCCATGGACGCCATCGACGCGGACCAGTTCGATGTCGGAGGTGGCCGAAGGGCCCGCGACCCAGGTCTGGGGACGTTCCGGGTGCTGGCCGAGGATCGCCACGGCCTCCGGGACCGTGCCCTGCACCTGGGAGGCCCGTACGACGCACACGTGCACATCGGGGAGCAGCGTGACCACCCGGCGCCCCTGGTCGGGTTCGCCGTCGAGCACGATGGTGCCCGACAGGGAGATCGCGGTGCGCGCCGCAGTGACGACTGCATTGACACCTGCCAGGAGTTCCTTGTCCAGGGGTTCCTCGCGGGAGTCGGTGTGCACGTCTCGGGGCGCCGAGCGTCTGCGACCCCGCCCACGACTGATCTGCCCGCGCGCGGCCCCGGCCCACTCCTTAGGCAGGCCCGAGGGGACGACGACGCTGTGGGCCCCCACCGACTCCAACATGTCGTCGATGGCGCCTGGCACGTCTCCGGAGGGGACCCGTGCGACCTGCGCGTGGTAGTCCTCCAGCGTCTCGACGAACTCCGCAACGAGGGCGTCGGACCCGGCGGGTGCTCCGGCGTGGAAACGGTAATCACGCACGACGTGTGGGTCCGGGGCGGCTGGCTGGGACTGCGCGATGGCCGCGCGCACCGCGGCGAGGATCTCGGTCTTGGCACTCATCGGGCGTCCTCCTCGGGTGTCGTGCCCGTGTCCTGTGGTTCGGTGCCCGCCAACCCTGCGCCGTCCGCTCCAGGTCCCTGCGGCGCCGCGGCGTCCTGCCCGGGCAGCTCCCCCGGCTCGGGAGCATCGACCACACCGGGAGTGGGTTCGTCACGTCCCGCACGCCGTGCCGCCTCCCACTGGCGGTAGGACTGACTGGGAGGAGCCGGGATGTCGCGGGTGTTGGTCCAGGCGGTTGCCGGCCAGGGCAGGTGGACGATCCGGCGGTCGGCACCGGCCACGGCACGTCCGACGGGCATCACGGCTCCGGCCATCCCCATGACCGACCCCTTTGACATCGGCATGATCGAGGCCTTCATCGCGACGTCCCACCCGTTGGGGACACCACCACGTGAGGCCTCCACCGTGCGGTGACGCAGTTCGACGAGGACGGAGGGGATGTCGATGCGCACCGGGCAGGCCTCGAAACAGGCACCGCACAGGCTGGAGGCGAAGGGCAGGGTCGCCGCCGGGTCGTCGTGCTCGAAGGCTCCGCGCAGCTGCGGGGTGAGGATCGCACCGATGGGTCCGGGGTAGACCGACTGGTAGGCGTGGCCCCCGACGTGCTCGTAGACAGGGCACACGTTCATGCAGGCACCGCAGCGGATGCAGTGCAGGGCCTGGCGTCCCACCGGGTCGGCCAGTACACGGGTGCGTCCGTTGTCCAGGAGGATCAGGTGGAACTCCTGGGGCCCGTCCCCCCGGGTGACACCCGTCCACATGGAGGTGTAGGGGTTCATGCGCTCACCCGTGGCGGAGCGGGGCAGCAGCTGGGCGAACACCTCCGCGTCCTGGTACGTCGGCACGATCTTCTCGATGCCGACGATCGAGATCAGCGTCTCCGGCAGCGTCAGGCACATGCGACCGTTGCCCTCGGACTCGAAGACACTCAGCGTCCCGGTGTCGGCCACCATCATGTTCGACCCGGAGATCGCCACCTTCGCCGTGAGGAACTTGCGACGCAGGTGTGCCCGGGCGGCAGCGGTGAGGTCGCGGGGCTCGTCGGTGAGTCCCTCGGGTGCATCCTCCATGCGCTCGCGGAAGATGGCGCGGACCTCGGAGCGATTGCGATGGATCGCCGGGACGACCACGTGGGAGGGCATGTCGTCGGAGAGCTGGACGATCATCTCCGCCAGGTCGGTCTCACGCGCCTCGATGCCGCGAGTGTGGAAGTACTCGTTGAGCCCGATCTCCTGGGTGGCCATGGACTTGACCTTGACCACCTCGGAGACGCCCTTGGAACGCGCGATGCCGAAGGCGATGCGATTGGCCTCCTCGGCGTCGCGCGCCCAGTGGACGATGCCACCGCGTGCGGTGACATTGGCCTCCAGTTGTTCGAGCAGCTCAGGCAGGCGACTCATGGCGTCGTTCTTGATGGAGGCCGCCGACAGGCGCAGCTCCTCCCAGTCGGGCAGCTCCGAGACACGGACGTCGCGCTTGTCGCGGATCGTGTGGGTGGCGTGGCGGATGTTGCGCCGCATCTGCGTGTTGCGCAGCGTGGCGGAGGCTGCGGTGGGGAACGTGGCTCCCCACCGCAGTGGGTTCTCGGGCGTGGGGGCCGAGGGGGCCCACGCCTGCACCTTCCCGCGGTCGGCGGCGTCCTGCTCGGAGGTGGTCCCCCGGTGCAGGACCTGGTCGACGGCCTGGATGGCGGTGGCCGTGACGGTGGCGGCCGTGCTGATGGCCTTGGTGGCGGCCTCCTGGACCTGGATCGGGACCCTCATCATGCCCCCACCTTCGTCGTCGTCTCCGGGGCGGCCCAGGGCTCGTCGCGGGTACCGGCCAACACCTCGGCCAGGTGCATCGTGCGCACCCCGGAGCGTGTGCGGGACAGGCCCCCTCCGATGTGCATGAGGCAGGAGTAGTCGCCGGCGACGAGGACCTCGGCCCTCGTGGACATGACATTGGCCATCTTGTCGGCGAGCATCGCGGTCGAGGTCTGGGCGTTCTTCATCGAGAAGGTCCCCCCGAACCCGCAGCAGCTGGTCGCCTCGGGGAGGTCCACGAGTCGGAGGCCCTCAACGGCGTCCAGCAGACGGTAGGGCCTGTCCCCCACCTTGGCGATGCGCAGGGAGTGGCAGGTCGGGTGGTAGGTGACGCGGTGGGGGAAGTAGGCGCCGACGTCGGTCACCCCGAGCACGTCCACGAGCAGCTCGGAGAGTTCAAAGGTGTGCTCCGCGATCCGCGCGGCGCGCACGCTCAGTGCGTCATCGCCCTCGGATGCGGCGACCATGGCCTGCTGGTGGCGGATCGACCCGGTGCAGGACCCCGAGGGGACGACGATGGCGTCCCACTCGCCGTCGAGGACCGGCTCGAAGGTGTGCACGTGGTTGGCGATGATCGGCATGGCCTCGGGGAAGTACCCGGTGTTGACGTGCATCTGTCCGCAGCAGGCCTGGTCGGCCGGGAAGACCACCTCATGCCCGAGCCTCTCCAGGAGGTGGGTGGTGGCCTGTGGTGCCTGTGGGAACATGACGTCACCGATACAGGTCGCGAAGAGTGCGATACGCATGTGACGGCGCCTCTCGGCTCGGGAGTGGACCCCGATGTGGGGTGGGTCTTCTCCCACGATAGCGTTCCCACCGAGGTCAGGAGGGCTGGCCGTGAGGGGGCGTGCGCCGATGATTCGCCGTGCCAGCGGGTCCCGATGAGGGCGCCCGTTCCGTCCGTGTGGGTCCCGCGGGAGCGCGACGAGGGCGACCGCGTCGAGGTGCCCGGTACCACCGGATCGGGAGGTCAGGTCCCGGCCCGCGCCTCCGGCTCCGCGCCTGCCAGATCCCCATTCCTCGGCGGCGAACGTGTCGCTGGTGAAGCTCTCAGGCTCCGCGCGTGCCAGAGCCCCGTGCGCGACTCCCGTGTTTCTGCCCGTCGTTCGTGTCGACCGGCCTGACCCGCCCGTCACCCCGGCGCTCACCCCGCCCATCTGGCGGGCCACCCCGCCCCGGCGCGTCGCCCTCGTCGGTGCTGCGCGCCAGACGCGTCCAGGGGGCCTGGGACTGGGGGAGTGGGTCGGACGACGGGAGAGGGTCGGTGCTGACGAGGTCCAGGATCATGCGCGTGTTTCCCAGGGTGTTGGGCTTGACCGAGGCCAGGTCGAGGAACTCCTTGACCCCGTCGTCGTGGCTGCGCAGCATCTCCGTGAAGACGTCCTCGCCGACGGGTGTGCCCTCGATGACACGGAATCCATGGCGGGAGAAGAAGCTGACCTCGAAGGTCAGGCAGAAGGTGCGCATGAGGCCCATGCGGCGGGCGCGCCCCACCAGGGTCTCCAGCAGCGCCGAACCGATCCCGCGGTGGAGGTGTGCGGGGTCCACGGCCAGGGTACGCACCTCGGCGATGTCGTCCCACATGACGTGCAGTGCGCCGCAACCGATGACGGGCCCACCGGGTGTGTCCTCGGCGACGATGAACTCCTGGACATCCTCGAAGTAGTGGATGAGCTCCTTGGACACCAGGATGCGTCTGGCCGCGTAGGGGCGTACGAGGGCAGCGATGGTGCGCACGTCCTCGGGGCGCGCGTCTCGGATGTGGAAACTCACCGCACCATTGTGCGCGGGCGACCCGATCTCATGCGTGCGAGGTCCAGAAGGGTCCGGGCGGCGGCGTCATCGAGGACCAGGTCGGTGGCGACCCCTGCACGCAGTGCCCCCAGCAGTGGGAGGGCCTTGGAAGCACCTGAGACGACGCACAGGCGGTGGGGGATCCTCTGCAGTGTGGCGGGCGTGGGACCCGAGGCCCGCCTGTTGAGGTCCATCTGGGTGGAGCCGTCCTCGCGGATGAGGACGGTGCACACGTCCCCGACCACCCCGTCCGTCTTGGCATCCTGTAGTTCCTGGGGCTCGAGGTATCCGCCCGAGTAGACGTGGGAGGGCAGGTTCGCGGCCAGTGCGCCGACACCGAAGAGGGCGACCGTGGCGGACTCGATGGTCTGCAGGACGGAACGGATGGAACGTTCCCGCCACAGCGCCTGCTTCGTCTCGGGGTAGTCGAAGAACGCGGGCACAGGGAAGTGGACCATCCGGGACCCGAAGGCGTCCGCAGCCTGGGAGATGATCGAGTCGGCGTAGGGCAGGCCCGATTGGCTGGCGTTGGCGGCACCGTTGAGCTGGACGACGACCGACCCGGGGAAGTGGACGTGGGGGATGTTGCGGGTCACCTCCGCGGTCGTGTTGCCCCAGGCGATGCCCAGTACCGCTCCGGGCTCCATGAGCTCCACCAGGCGCTCCGCGGCGACGAGGGCGACGTTGTGAAGCCTGTTGACCTCGGTGTCCACATCGGGCACGGGGACCACGGAGGTGCGCACACCGAAGAGATCATTGATCTGGCCCGCCAGGGTTCCGCGCGTCCCCGGTGCTGCTGCCACCGAGATGCGGACCAGGCCCGTCTCGCGGGCGTGGGCCAGGAGTCGCGACACCGAGGAGCGCGACACGCCGAGGTGTCGGGCAATGGTCTCCATCGTCTGACCCTGGAGGTAGTACATGGACGCGGCCTCATGCGCCTGCTCATCACGGATGCTCACAGGGACCAGTGTGACATGCACAGGCGTTCAATGCCTACGGTTCAATGTGCACCTCCTGGGATACTGGACCGGTCGCGACATGCACGTATGCACCCATCGAAGGAGATGAGAAGACCATGACAGTTCCCGAACTCTCGGCGACGAGCAGGACCAAGGCCCTGGCCGACATGTCCTCCGAGCCTCTCGACGTTCTGGTCATCGGTGGCGGGGTGACCGGGGCGGGCATCGCTCTGGACGCGGTGACCCGTGGCCTGCGTGTCGGGGTGGTCGAGGCCCAGGACTGGGCATCGGGCACGTCGTCACGTTCCTCGAAGCTGGTCCACGGTGGTCTGCGTTACCTCTACCAGCTGGACTTCAAGTTGGTGGCGGAGTCCCTGCGTGAACGTGGCCTCCTGCTGACCACGACGGCCCCCCACCTGGTCAAGGCCCAGCCCTTCCTGTGGCCGCTCAAGACACCCGTGGTCGAACGCGCCTACTCCGCGGTGGGCGTGGGCATGTACGACGCCCTGGCACAGTGGGCCCACAGGGGTTCCGTGCCCATGCAGCGCCACCACTCCCGTCGCGGATCGCTGCGCCTGGCCCCGGCCCTGCGACCCGATGCACTGACCGGGTCGATCGTCTACTACGACTCCCGCGTCGATGACGCCCGCCTCGTGGTCACCCTGGTCCGCACCGCGGTGCGCTACGGGGCCCTGGCCGCCAACCGCACCCAGGTCGTGGGCCTCACCAAGGATGCATCCGGCCGTGTGACCGGCGCAGACCTGCGCGATCTCGAGACCGGGACCGGCCACCACGTCGACGCGAAATCCGTCATCAACGCCACCGGCGTGTGGACGGAGAAGACCCAGGCACTGGCCGGGACTGGCGGAGGGCTGAAGGTCCTGGCCTCCAAGGGCATCCACCTCGTGGTCCCCAAGGATCGGATCCGCTCCAAGGTCGGCATCTTCCTGCGCACCGAGAAGTCGGTCCTCTTCATCATCCCGTGGAAGCGCTATTGGATCATCGGAACCACGGACACCGCCTACCACCTCGACCGGCGCGAGCCCGTCGCGGACCGCTCCGACATCGAGTACCTGCTGGACCACGCCAATTCCGTCCTTGCCGCGCCACTGACGAAGGACGACGTCATCGGGACCTTCGCCGGACTGCGACCGTTGCTGCAGCCGGGCACCCTGGACGGGGACGACTCGAAGTCGACCAAGGTCTCCCGCGAGCACACCGTCACCGAGGCTGCGCCCGGCCTGACTGTCATCGCCGGGGGAAAGCTGACCTCCTACCGGCAGATGGCCGAGGATGCGGTGGACTTCGCGCTCGGGGAGCGTCGCGCCGGCGAGCTCCCCTCGGTCACTGCCGAGACCCCCCTGGAGGGAGCAGACGGCTACCACGCGCTGTGGGGACGCCGCCACACGCTGGCCGAGCAGTCGGGTCTGAGCCGGGACCACATCGAGGACCTCCTGGACAGGTACGGTTCCGACACCGAGGTCATTCTGGGGATGATCGGGGATCGCCCCGACCTGGGTGAGGAACTGCAGGGGGCGCCGGAGTACCTCCGGGCAGAAATCGCCTTCGGGATCACTCACGAGGGCGCCCTGCACCTGGAGGACCTGCTCGTGCGGCGCACCAGATTGACCTACGAGCACCGGGACCGGGGAATGTCCGCGGCCGAAGAAGCCGCGGATCTGGCCTCCGAACTGCTTGGATGGGACCAGGAGAGGAGGTCGGTGGAACTGCGGGCCTACAAGGCCCGGTGCGAGGCCGAGGACAGGGCCGAGGGACTCCTCGACGAGGTCGAGGCCCAGGGCGTCCGTGGTGAGGTCGGGGAGGTGACCCCCTTCATTGACGTGGCACCGGACGTACAGGGCTGATTCTCCTGATCCCTGACATGTCGTCCTCCCCGGACCGTCATCAGGACGGTCCCGGAGGAGAGCATCACCAGCGGGATGTCCCGCAACCGTGGTCACTGCGGGGGTCCTCGGACCCGAAAGCGACTCCTGTGCAAGGTGGAATGGGCCACCCTCACAATCGGCGTGATGATGCGCCGGAGAAAGGTAGTACACAGTGTTCACGACATTGCTCCCTGCGGCGATAGAAGCAGGAACGACGCCCACGAGTGGTCAGATCTTCATCTCGGAGTTCTTCGGAACGGCAATTCTCCTGCTCCTCGGTGCAGGTGTCGTCGCCTCCAACCTCCTCCCGAAGTCGAAGGGCCGGGGGACCGGCTGGCTGATGGTCAACTTCGGGTGGGGCTTCGGCGTCTTCGCCGGTGTCTACGTCGCCTACGCCACCGGCGGTCACCTCAACCCGGCAGTCACGATCGCCAAGGTCGTGGGCCACATGTTCGACTCCTCGGTCACGCTGAACGGACCCGCGATCGGCGAGGGCGGCGTCGCCGTCACCGCACTGAACGTCATTATCTACATCGTCGCCCAGTTCCTGGGTGCCTTCGTCGGTGCGGTCCTCGCCTGGCTGACCTACAAGAAGCAGTTCGACGAGGACCTCGACCCCGCCCTCAAGCTCGGCGTGTTCTCCACCGGTCCTGAGGACCGTTCCTACGGATGGAACGTCGTCACTGAGGCCATCGCCACCGCGGTCCTCATCATCTGGGTCTTCGTCTCGGGTTACTCGGCTTCGGGCCTGGGGCCACTCGGCGTTGCGATCATCATCGTCGTCATCGGTGCCTCCCTCGGTGGCCCGACCGGGTACGCCATCAACCCTGCTCGTGACCTCGGGCCCCGCATCGCCCACGCCGTCCTGCCCATCAAGGGCAAGGGTGACTCGGACTGGGCCTACTCCTGGGTCCCGGTCGTCGGCCCGATCATCGGTGCCGTTGTCGCCACGGTCATCGTCTTCGCCGTC
>JBQEKJ010000025.1:14873-15605 GCA_052103835.1 Pauljensenia sp. | reverse complement strand
TCGTCAAGGCGACGGACCTGGTCGGGGACATCCTGCTCAACGACGACTACGTCAACGGTGGGATCGGGGACTCGCGCTCGATCGCGACCACGTCCTTCAACGACGGTGGCCTGCCGATCCTCGAGGGTTCCTGCTACATGTACCGCATGGCCTCCTTCTACGAGGCCCAGTGGCCCGAGGGCACGGACGTCAGCCCCGACGGGGACGTCTTCGCCTTCTACCTCCCCGGGATGACCGCGGACGAGAAGCCGCTCCTCACGGCCGGCGAGGTCGTCGGCGCGTTCTCGGACCGCCCCGAGGTCCAGGCCGTCCAGCAGTACATGTCCTCCGGCCTCTGGGCGAACACCCGGGTGGAGATCGGTGGCGTGACCTCGGCGAACAAGGCTGTCGACGCCTCGAAGGCGTCCTCGAACGTGCTCCGTCTCGCGATCGAGCTCCTGCAGGATCCCGAGGCGACGGCCAGGTTCGACGGTTCGGACCTGATGCCCTCCGAGGTGGGTGCTGGTTCCTTCTGGACGGGCATGACCCAGTGGATCAACGGGGAGAAGGACACGGAGACGGTCCTCACCGACATCGAGAACAGCTGGCCCTCGAGCTGACGGTCTGACCGTCAGGGCTCGTGGTCCCGGTGGTGGGGGGGGGGGGGGGGGGCCCCCCCCCCCCCCCCCCGGGGGGGGAATGAAAATGGTTGGGAACACACAAAAAGGCGCCAAGGGCCGGGCGGGCGAAGCC
>JBQEKJ010000025.1:2090-14863 GCA_052103835.1 Pauljensenia sp. | reverse complement strand
GAGGGTCTGACCGTCAGGCTCGTGGTCCCGGTGGTGCGGGGCGGCTGTCGTCGCCCCGCACCCATGTCCCGGAGGTCAAATTGAACTGGTTGCTCAACACCAAGATCGGCCAGATGGCCCTTGCGGTCATCGCCTTGGCGCTCGTGGTTCTGTTGTTGTTGGCGTTGGCCACCGTCGCGGACCGACTGCGCGGGAGGTCCCGCAACGTCGCCTCGGTCGCGGTCTTCACCATCCCCGCCGTCGCACTGCTCGGAATGGGCCTCATCTACCCCGCGATCAGGACGATGTGGCTGTCATTCCATGATCGGGTCGGCGCGGAGTTCGTGGGCGGCGCGAATTATCAGTGGGTTCTCACGAACTCAGACTCCCTGCGAGCCTTCCTCAACACCGCGTTGTGGGTGCTGCTCGTCCCGGCGCTCTCCACCGGGATCGGCATGCTCTACGCGATTCTCATCGACGGCAAGAGGTTCGAGAAGGTCGCCAAGTCACTGCTGTTCATGCCCATGGCCATTTCTTTCGTGGGTGCGGGCATCATCTGGAAGTTCGTCTACGAATACCGAGGGGCAGCCCAGGTCCAGCGAGGCCTTCTCAATGCGATCATCGTCGCTCTGGGCGGAGAACCGGTGCGCTTCCTCCAGGACAGCCCCCTCAACACGCTCTTCCTCATCGTCGTGATGATCTGGGTGCAGGCGGGCTTCGCCATGGTGCTCATCTCGGCCGCGATCAAGGCCGTGCCGGTTGACATCATCGAGGCAGCCAAGCTGGACGGGGTGAACGCCTGGGGGATGTTCCGCAACATCACCGTTCCCTCGATCCGCCCCACGCTGGTCGTCGTCGTCACCACGATCTCCATTGCGACCCTCAAGGTCTTCGACATCACCCAGACCATGACGGGTGCGAAATTCCAGACCCAGGTCCTCGCCAACATGATGTACGACCAGTCCTTCACCTTCGGCAACTCCGGTTACGGTTCTGCGATGGCCGTGGCGATCTTCGTCCTGGTGATCCCGATCGTCGTCTACAACATCCGTCAGATGCTCAAGAACAAGGAGGTCCGCTGATGAGTGTGGCCACCGCACCCGGAACCTCTCCCCGGAGGGCAGGGGAGTTGCCCAGCACCGAGCATGTCGGAGCGGCCACTCTGGCCAAGAGGTCACTGTCCAACCGCATCGGCTCACTGGTCGCCGCTCTGATCGCCATCCTGTGGACCGTTCCGACCTTCGGGCTGTTGGTGACCTCCTTCAGGCCTGAGGCGGAGATCAAGACGACAGGATGGTGGACGTTCTTCACTGCCCCACGGGTGACGCTGGACAACTACCAAGCGGTGCTCTTCGGGTCAACCTCGCAGGGCAACCTCGAGAACTACTTCATCAACTCGCTGGTCATCACGATCCCAGCGACTGTGGCCCCCCTCGTCATTGCGACGATGGCTGCCTACTCCTTCTCCTTCATGAAGTGGAAGGGACGGGACACGGTCTTCGTCGTCGTCTTCGCGATGCAGATCGTCCCTCTCCAGATGTCCTTGATCCCCCTGCTGCGGATCTTCTCCGGCTCTGACGTCGGTAGGACTTTCCCCTTCCTCTCGATATGGGTCGCACACACCTGCTTCGCGCTTCCACTGGCGATCTTCCTGCTCCACAATTTCATGCAGGACATCCCCGGAGAACTCATTGAGGCTGCGGAGGTCGACGGCGCTGGACACGTGCAGGTCTTCGTCCGAGTCGTCCTACCGCTGATGCTCCCGGCCATCGCATCATTCGCGATCTTCCAGTTCCTGTGGGTCTGGAACGACCTGCTCGTCGGACTCACCTTCTCCGGTGGGCAGGAGCTCACGGCACCACTGACTGCGAGGCTGTCGTCCCTGGCGGGCTCGCGCGGTCAGGACTGGCACCTGTTGACGGCAGGCGCGTTCGTCTCGATGGTGATCCCGCTCGCGGTGTTCTTCTCCCTGCAGAGATACTTCGTCCGCGGTCTCACCGCCGGGTCCGTCAAGGGGTGACGAGGGCGCCCCCGTGCGCTCGGGGGTCCGCCCTCGTGGAGGACAACACCGGAGGCGCACGAGGGCGGCACCTCGCGGTCCCACGTGAGGGACCGACCCCCCCCTTGGCCACGTGCACCCGCCCCGCCCACCCCCGACGGAAGGTCCCCCATCCGCACATGAGCGACCACACGCAGATCCCCGCCGCGCCACCTGTCACCGGCCGCAACGCCCACCCGGACTGGTGGCGGACCGCGCTGATCTACCAGATCTACCCGCGCTCCTTCGCCGACGGGAACGGGGACGGAATCGGGGACCTCCGCGGCGTCCTCGACCACCTCGACCACCTCGACGGCCTCGGGGTGGATGCGATCTGGTTCTCCCCCTTCTACCCCTCCCCGCAGTGGGACAACGGCTACGACGTGTCCGACTACTTCAACGTCAACCCGGAGTACGGGACGCTGGAGGAGTTCGACGAGGTCCTCTCCCGTGCCCACGGCCTGGGGATGCGGATCATCATCGACGTGGTCCCCAACCACACCTCCTCCGACCACATCTGGTTCCAGGAGGCGCTCGCGGCAGCACCCGGATCTCCCGAGCGTGACCGCTACCTGTTCCGCGAGAGCGGGGACGTGCCCCCCAACAACTGGGGGTCGCTGTTCGGCGGATCCGCCTGGACCCGTGTGGAGGAGCTGACGGGTCGCGACGAGGACAGGGGTTGGTGGTACCTGCACCTCTTCGACGTCCACCAGCCCGACCTCAACTGGGACAACCGGGACGTCCACGAGGAGTTCCGGCGCTACTTCCGCCACTGGCTGGACCGGGGGGTCGACGGATTCCGGGTGGACGTTGCCCACGGCCTGGTCAAGGCACCCGGCCTCCCCGATGACGAGATCGGCCCCGACCGCTTCTCCTACGTGGAGTCCGGCACGAGTGGTCGGGTCGACAAGGCCCCGGACGTGGGACCCTACTTCGACCAGGACGGCGTCCACGAGATCTACCGGGAGTGGCGTCGCGTCTTCGACGAGTACGGCAGGGACCGGATGCTCGTCGCCGAGGCCTGGGTGGATGACCCGGATCGCATCGCGGCCTACGTCCGATCCGACGAGATGAGCCAGGCCTTCAACTTCGACGTCCTCAAGTGCGGGTGGGACGCCATCGAGCTGCGCTGGACCATCGCCCGCACGTTGGCCTCCAACGCCTCGGTGGGGGCGGTCAACACCTGGGTGCTCTCCAACCATGACGTGGTCCGCCACGCGACGCGGCTCGGCTACCCCTACGGGTCCTCAACCGCCACCGGTATCGGCGTCACGGACCCCCAGCCTGACGAGGAGATCGGCCTGCGCCGCGCACTGGCGCTGACCAGCTTCCTCATGGGACTGCCGGGGTCGATGTACGTCTACAACGGTGAGGAGCTGGGCCTGCCCGAGGCGACCCGGCTGCCCGACGAGGCACGCAAGGACCCGACCTGGTTGCGCTCCGGGCACCGGGTCCGCGGTCGGGACGGTTGCCGGGTCCCCCTCCCCTGGGTGGCGGACCAGCCGAACCACGGGTTCGGCTCAGGTGGCTCGCCGTGGCTGCCCCAGCCCGCGGACTGGGGGCGCTTCGCGGCTGATGTGGAGGAGGCGGATCCGGGATCACCCCTGCACGAGTACCGTCGCTCGATCGCGCTGCGCCGCGAGCTCGGGCTGCCTTCAGGCACGCTCACCTGGGTCGATGCGCACCAGGACCTGGTCATCGCCCGCAACGGCGAGGTGGTGGTCGCCCTCAACACCGGGGTGACGCCGCTGAGGGTGCCCGTGCGGGGGCGGGTGGTCCTGCTCTCGGGCGCCGTCGATGTTCCCGCAGGTGTGGTGGACGCCGCGGGACGGGGAGAACTCGACCTCGAGCCGAACCGGGCGACGTGGATCGTCGTCGACGAGGGCGGGGCCGCGGACCGGCTCTGAGGGATGTCGGTGGATGTACTGCCGGGTGGGGGAGCGAGGCGTGCGCGCCCCCACCCGGTTCCCCGTCCGGCGTGCAAGCAGGACAGGTGGCGACCCGGGTAACCTCACGGACGTGCCCCACATCCACACGTCCCCCGGCCAGCACGACCTCACGTGCAGCGCCTACATCGTCCGCACCGACCTCGGGACCCCCCGGCTCCTCGTGCACCGGCACAAGAAGCTGGGGCGCCTCATGCAGATCGGCGGGCACGTCGAGCTCTCCGAGACCCCCTGGTCGGCGTTGGCCCACGAGGTCACCGAGGAGTCCGGCTACGACCTGGACCAGCTCGACGTGCTCCAGGTGGTCGCCCTCGACGTCGACACCCACGGTGCGGTCCGCCACCCCACCCCCTTCCTCGTCAACACCCACCGGCTGCCCGGCGACCACCTCCACACGGACCTGTGCTACGCCTTCGTCACCGACCAACCTCCCCGCCACGGGGTCGGGGAGGGCGAGAGCCACGCCCTGACCTGGCCCACGTTGGAGGAGCTGCGCGCAGAGGTGGGACCCGGGGGTGCGTTGGCGGATGTCGCAGCGTTCTACGAGGTGGTCCTCGAGCAGGTGGTGCCAGTCGCGGTGGCCGTTCCCGCGGACTCCTTCAGCCGCGAGGACCCGGAGCAGCTGTCGGAGTGAGTGGGATCGCCCCGATCCGACTCCTCACCGTCGGAGCTGCGTGAGCCAGGCATCGACCTCGCGTTGTGTGCGCAGCCTGATGACGTGCAGGTCGGGATGGGCCTGTGCCAGTGCGGGCACGCGCTCACGGAGGGTGTGCCGGTGCATCCAGGCCCAACGCACGATGTGGTCGCGTTCCGTGAAGAACGTCCACAGGGGTGGCTCGGTGTTCCCGTTCCACAGCTCGGTACGGCGCAGGCGCCGGACCACTGTCCGACGCACGACGCGCCACATGGTGACCCGGATCGGCAGGTCCAGCCAGACCAGGGTGTCGGCGTGGTCCGCGATGCGATCCCGTACCACTCGGTACTGCCACTCGATGACCCACCCGGGGCGGGCGAGGACCGTCTCCACGTCCTCCTCGAAGGTGGGACGCGGCTGCCATCCGGGGCCGTGGAAGAGGGCGTCGATCTCCGTGGCGGGGAGGTCCAGGCGCTCGCCGATGCTCCGTGCGAGTGTGGTCTTGCCGGTCCCGTAGGTGCCCGCGATCGCCACGCGGCGGGGGTGCCAGTCCACGGGGTCGTGAGCGCCGAGGAGCTGCGGTTCCGACTCCTGCGGTTCCGACCCCCGTGGTCCGGACTCCTCCGGCACTGGTCCGTGGAACTCGGCCTCCTGTGGTCCGGATTCCCGTGGTCCGGGTCCCTCCAACACTGGCTCATGGAACCCGAACTCATGGGACCGGGACTCCCGCAGTTCGGGCGCGGGCGCAGGCCGAGGCGCCGACCTGGACGTGGACGCAGACCCGGATTCGGATTCGGATTCGGATTCGGACCGACGGTGCGCACTCACAGGTGACGGGCGGTGTGTGCGCCCACAGGTCGAGGAGGCGTGCGTCGAGGCCGTGCGGGGGCGTGCCTCGGGAGGTTGGGGAGGCGTGCCTCGGGGGTCACCGGGGCATCACGCCGATCATCTCCCCACCCAGGCCCAGCAGGGCGCGGACATTGTGGGAGACCCGTTCCTCCACGCCCACAGGCCGACCCCCGGCGGCGTGGGGGGTGATGAGGATGCGTGGCGCGTCCCAGAGGGGGGACTCGGCGGGCAGGGGTTCCACCTCGGTGACGTCCAGGGCGGCGGCACCGATGCGGCCCTCGTGGAGTGCTGCGGCCAGGGCGACCTCGTCGACCGTGCTCCCGCGCCCGACATTGACCACCTGGGCACGGTCGGGCAGCAGGTCCAGGACCCGGGTGTCCAGGGCGTGGTGGGTGTCGGGACGCGTGGGCAGCACCATGACCAGGACGTCGGCGCGGCGCAGGACGTCATCGGCCCCCTCCACCGCCACCACCGGGAACCCGGCGCGCTCACCGGGGGTGTGGGCGATCCCGGTGACATGCGCGCCGAGGGCCGCGAAGCGGTGGGCCGCGGTCTGTCCGATCGCCCCGAAGCCCCACACCACCACGCTCGACTCCCACAGGGTCGTGACCCGCTCCGCGGGACGCAGTGGCTGGATCCCGCCGATCTCACGGGCCCATCGGTGCTGGTGCTGGGCCTGCAGGCACTCGGGCAGGCGGCGCAGGTTGGCCAGGGCGAGAGCCAGGGCATGCTCGGCGACCGTGACGTCGTGGAAGTGGGCACCATTGGTGATGATGATGTCGCGGGGCAGACCCAGCGCCATGATCCCGTCGGGGCCGGCCTGGAGGGTCTGGATCCAGCGCAGGTGGGGCAGATCGGCGAAGAAGGCCTTGAGGTCGGGGTTCTGACCCCACACGACCACGGCCTCGGCGTCCCGGTGTTCGACGGGCACGCGCTGGCGCTCGTCGAAGGGGATGGCGACGACCCCCGCGGGCAGGTCCAGGGCGCCCAGTGATGTCATGTCGGTGACCAGGATCTTCATGTCGTCCTCCGCGTCAGGTGTGCCTTCGGGGCCATTGTCCACCACCACGTCCGCCGGAGGCTGCGGCGGACTGCGCCGCCGTGGCCCCCCTCCGGGGGGCGAGCGCCAGGCCTGCGAGTCGATGAGCCGTGCCACCCGCAGGTCCTTCCGTGCACGGGGGTGACGGGGACGGGCACAGGTCGCGGGGCGTTCCGGTCAGCGCCGCCGGGCTGACTCCCAGGCTCCCAGACCACCCGCGAGCGCCGCGAAGACCAGTGCGCCGACGGGCCACACGATCCAGGCTCGGTCCCAGGCGTCCCAGATGAGTCCCCATGCAAGGAAGATGGCCGTGAGGAGCGGCCAGTAGACGGCGGCAAAGGCCCCTACCAGCGGGGATCCCGACGTGGCGGGCTGGCCTGACGGAGCGTCGCCCTCGCCGGTGAGCACCTCGGCCACCGAGTGCGCCCAGGACGCGGGGAGGTAGATGAGCAGGCCGGCGGCGACCGTGGCCAGGGTCAGACCCACTCCGGCGCCCGCTGCGGACTCTGCCCAGAGTGAGCGTCCTTCGCTGAGGATCCCGCCGAGGATCACCGGGACGGCGGAGAGGATCCACAGGGCGACCGCGGTGATGAGGGCGGTCGTCCGCGATGAGGCGAACTGCCCGCTGAGCTGCTGCGCCCAGGCCGAGACGGCAGGATCGCGGGTGAACTCGCCCTCGTCGAGGCGCCTGAAGGGGGCCAACTGCTGGCTGCGGCGGATGAGGAGGGAGACGCCGGCCACCACCAGGAGTAGCAGCACGGTGAGCCCGATCGCCGTGGCTGCATTGTCGGGCAGGAGGGGGCGGGGGCCTTCCGCCATGGTCGAGAGCACGATCAAGGCGGCTGGGCTGACGACGAAGAGGGCGACCGCGGTCGCGAGCGACCAGCGGGTGCGGTGCCGGGCGGAGGCGAAGGCCTGGGCCTCCTCCAGGGTGACGGCGGGCTGGATGGGCAGGGCAGGGGACGTGGGGGAGGAGGTGCTCTCCGGAAGGTAAGGCGGCATTCCCGTGCCCGTCCCCGTCGGGGCGCCCGGGTTGCCTGGGCCGACCTGGTTCGGACGGACAGGTTCCCCCGGCTGGCCCGTGGCGGGGACTCCCGGCGGGGTCGTGTCACCCCGCAGCTCGGCGGAGATCCCCAGCACGGGGGCCAGCTCATCGAGGTTGCCGAACTCGGTGATCACCTGGCCGACGGCCTCGTTGTGGGAGCGTCCGTTCGCGAGGAGCTCGGTGTACTTGTCCTCCATCATGGCGCGCAGCTCGGACTTGGCCTCCTCCAGGCGGGGTGTGGCCGGGTAGGGGGAGAACATGGTCTCCAGGTAGGCGACGATGACGTCCATCAGAGGACTCCTTTCACGAAGCGGTCGACGACGGACTTCGTCGCCTCCCACTCCTCGCACTTCTCGACGAGGGCGGATGAACCGGCGGGGGTGAGGCGGTAGTAGGTGCGGGGCTTGCCCGAGGGGGAGACCCCCTGGAAGGACTCGACGAGGGCGGAGGCCTCGAGGCGCTTGACCGCGGAGTAGAGGGTGGTCTGCTTGATCGTGTACTCGTCCTCGGAGACCTCGGAGATGGTGTGGGCGAGTTCGTAGGCGTAGGAGGGGGACGTGCGCAGGATCGAGAGGATCATGATGTCCACGTAGCCACGGATGGCGTCGGCACTGATCATCGGCCCCTCCTTCGGTCATGGTGGGCAGGTCCTGGTGGTCCGGACCTGCTGGTGCGGTCCCGGTGTACGGAGCGTCATGTTCCGGTCGCGTTGTTCAGGTCGTGCAGTTCCGCTCCTGCTGGACTGGTACGGCAAGCATACTACGTCTGACGTACTACGCCAAGTGTGATTGCTGGTCGCGCCTCCGGAGCCGCGCCCTCGGACCCCCAGGAAGGTCGCCGACAGACAATGCGCCGCCCGGCCCCGGCCGACCGTGTGCCCGGCCGCGCATCTGTGCAGGTCGTGGCGATGCCCCGCCCTCGTCGGCGGAGAGGGGACCTCACATTGTCTGCCGTCTCCTCGATGACCGCGCTGTCGCGGTAGTCTGGCGGCCATGGGAAAAGCCAGCCGCCGCAAGAAGGTCACCAACGTCGCCACCCGTCCCGCGTACCGCGCCCCGATCCCCTTCGTGGACCGTCCCTACCAGGGCCTTGTCGCCGAGGTCGAGCTGGTCGCCATGCGGGAGATCATCCCCTGCGCGGTCATGACGGCGCGCACTGACGCCGACCACGGTGCGCGCGAGTTCGACTTCGTCACGCTGCTCCCCGACGGGCATCCTGCCATGGTGCGCCCCGACGGACGCATCCTCGTGGCACTGCAGACCCGCTTCCACTCCGGGGATCTCTCCCACGACGCGGCCGGCGCGCTGCTGGCCGCCCTCGTACGCGCCGACGAGGGCGGGGAGGGCACCGTCACCTTCGACGTGCGCGACCCTGCCCCCCGCCTCCAGGACGTCCTCGACGACACGGTCGTCCCGCAGATGGAGGTCCGGGAGGACTTCGGCTACTGGTTCGACCCCACCGCCGAACTCACCCGCGAGATGGAGCAGGCCCTGGAGCAGAACCGCGCGGACGTGGTGCCCACGGCCGCTGTTCCCGGAGTCCCCGGGATGTACTGGTGCGAGATGAACCGCACCTTCGTCCGCTACGTCACCGACGCCGACGAGTCGAAGCTGTTCACGGCACTGGCCCGCCTCCAGGCCGCCGGCGCTGCGCGGATGGGTGAGGGCTCCCGCTTCGTGGGGGCCTTCCGCGCCTGCGGCATCGCGATCCCCGTCTTCGAGATTCCCGACGGTGTGGGCCCTGACGACGTCGCCGCCGATGCGGCCGCCCTGGCCGCAGCCGTCACCGAGGCGCTCGCGGTCACCACCGCGCTCACCCCCGAGGAGCGCCGCGCCCGCGAGGGTCTGGTGTCACGGCAGGTCACCATTCGTTGAGATGCGCCCGCGGCGCGGGCAAAGCACGGGTAATCTTGAGGGCGTGAATCCGTCCGGCGTCGAGGGCGTGCGTCGCGGCAGCACGTCGGCCCCCCAGAGGGTGGCAGCCATCATCTGCGCGCACAACGCGGGTGTCGACATCGCCTCGACCGTGCGGTCCTGCCGCGCCATCCCCGGGGTCGACCTGCTGGTGGTGGTCGACGACGGGTCGGACGACGACACGGGACGCAATGCGCGCCTCGCCGGAGCGGTCGTGGTGCGTCACTCCGTGCCCCGTGGGCGGGCCTCCGCCCTGGAGACCGGGGTCAAGGTGGTCGCCATGCGCGACCGGGCCGACTGGCCACCCCGCCTGCTGCTGCTCCTCTCCGCTGACCTCGGCGAGTCCGCGGTGGAGGCCTCGGCGCTGGTCGAGGCCGTGATGACGGGCACGGCTGACTGTGCCTGCGCCGCTCCCCCCGCCACCGATCCCTCCGTGGGCCGTAGCCTGGCGGAGAACTTCGCGCGTTCCTCGATCAGGGCCGCGACCGGGTGGGAACCCCAGGCCCCCCTGTCGGAGGAGCGCTGCCTGACGCGGGACGCCCTCAACGCCGCCATCCCCTTCTCCGCCGGGTACGGCATCGAGGTCGGTATGACCATCGACCTCCTGGTGGACGGCTTCACGATGGTGGAGGTCCCCTGCACCTTCGTGCACCTCGGCTCCGACCGCACCCTCGGCTCCCTCAACCGCACCGCCCAGTACCGCGACACCGCCCTGGCGATCATGCACCGGCGTCTGCGTCGCGTCCGCCTGCCTGCGGCCGTGCGCCGGGAGGCGGCGCGCCACCAGCGCGTGGGCAGCCCCTACCCCGGGTCCACTGCCAGCGGGGTGGGTCCCAGTGGGGTGGGTGTCGCGGACGAGGGCGGACCCACGTCGGCCGGATCGTGAATCCCGGCGACGGGGGACCGGACCAGGGGTCGTCGGTGGTCCCGCCATCGGCGCGGCCGCGCGAGGACTCCTCGGCTGCTTCGCTCCCGGCGGTGGAGTCGGCCTCGTCGGGTCTGGTCGTGGGCAGTGACGGGCTGGCGCGGCCCGTGTGGGCGGCGAGTGATCCCCTGCTGCGTGAGTACTACGACACCGAGTGGGGCATGCCGGTGCGCGACGAGCGCGGGGTGTTCGAACGACTGAGCCTGGAGGCCTTCCAGTCGGGTCTGTCCTGGGTGACGATCCTGCGCAAGAGGCCCGCCTTCCGGGAGGCCTTCGCCGACTTCGATCCAGAACGTGTCGCCGACTTCGAAGAGGCCGACGTGGAGCGGCTCATGGCGGATGCGCGCATCGTGCGCAACCGCGCGAAGATCACCGCGACCCTCGCGAACGCGCGGGCGACGGTGGAACTGCGGGAGGAGGGCGGTCTGGTGGACCTGGTGTGGTCCCACCGCCCGGTGGAGACTCCGCGGCCGAGGACACTGGAGGAGGTGCCGAGCCGCTCACCGGAGTCGGTGACGCTGGCCCGGGACCTCAAGGCCCACGGGTTCCGCTTCGTGGGGCCGACGACGGCATTCGCCCTGATGGAGGCCATCGGGATCGTCGACACCCACCTGGTCGGGTCCCACCGTCGCGCCACTTCCGGCATCTGGCCCTCCTGACCCGACCTCCCCCACTTTGCCGAAGTCCGCTCTGTTCTGGGGTTGAGGTCCGCCCTCGTCTGGGCGGTCCGTCCTGTTCCCCGCCGAGGTCCGTCACCGTTCCGGCCGAAGTCCGTCATCCCCGCGACGGCAGCGTGTGCAGGAATGCACCCAGTTTCCACCGCCTGCACTGCTGCCCGGATGCGGGTGAGAGCATCGTTGCAGGTCAGCACTGGGCAGGGAGGCGTGGAGCATCGGCCCTGGCGCCCCGTGTCGAGAAACTGGGTGCATTCCTGCACACCGACTCGGGCATGCCGTCGCTCCAGTCCACGCCGCAGCCGCAGTGAGTGCGGAGGAATGGACCTCGGGGTGGGCACACGCACGGCAGAGCGGACTTCGAGCCCAGAAAGGACGGACTTCGACGAGATGGAGGTTACTCGCTGCGGAGGGCCTCGACGGGGTCACTGCGTGAGGCCGCCGAGGAGGGGAGCAGGCCCGCGAGGAACGTCAGGCCCATGGAGATCGCCACGAGGGCGACACCGGCCACCCACGGCAACTGGGCGACATTGGCGATGTTGTACCTCGCGTCCACGATGGCGTTGGCGGGAATGGTGAGCAGCAGGGTGGCACCGATGCCCATGAGGCCGGCCACCAGCCCCACGATGACGGTCTCCGCATTGAACACGCGGCGGATGTCCCGCTTGCTGGCCCCGATCGAGCGGAGGATCCCGATCTCCTTCTTGCGTTCCAGCACCGAGATGTAGGTGATGACGCCGATCATGATGGAGGAGACCACCAGGGAGATCGCGACGAACGCGGTGAGCACATAGGTGACGACGTCGATGATGGTGGTCACCGAGGACATCAGCGTCCCGACGATGTCGGTGTAGGTGATGGCCCTGTCCTCCTGGCCGCTGCCCTCCATGTCGGCGTTGTAGGCATCCAGGGCGTCGATGATGGCGCCCTTGGATTCGAAGTCCTTGGGGTAGATGTTGATCGCGAAGGGCTTCGCGGGGTCGGCGTGGCCGAGGGTGGCGAGGTTGCCGTCCAGGGACGCCTGGCGGGAGGAGATCATGGAGACGAGCAACTCGGAGAGCTCCTCCTGGTCCATGTTGAAGCGGAACGCCTCACGCAGCGCGCCCTCGTCGATCCCCATCGCTCCCGACATGTTCTCCGCGAGCTGACCGGCCGCGGACGTCATCGCCGACCCCAGTTGTGTCTGCAGCGCGCCCTGGAGACGGGAGGACATCTGGGTTGCCTGCACCCCGAGCTGTTGGCGGAGCTGTGAGCCGATCTGGGTGGACAGCTGTGTCGAGAGTTGGCTCATGTAGGCCTGTGTGGCCTGCTGCATGTAGTCCTGCATGGCGGCCGTGAGCTGCGCCTGCAGCTGGTCGGCCGAGGCCGCGACCTGCTCCTCGACCGCCTGGCCCAGACGGGAGAGCAGCTGGTCGCTGAGTTCCTGGCCCGCCCCTTCCGCGGCGGAGGTCAGGTCCTCGATCGCCTGCCGGTTCTGCTCCTGGATGTCCTGACCCTCGGGGGAGTCCAGGAACCCCTGGAAGGCCGCCCGCGGGTCCGAGGTGCAGTTGATGCCCGAGTCCGGTTCCGCCACACCCTGCGCGCAGTACTGGGCGAACCCTTTGGCGAGGTTCGCAGCCAGTTCCTGCGCCTGCTCGCTGGTCACCTGCTCACCCAGGTCCCCCAGGGCGGCGTCGTAGTCGATCCCGGCCACGACCTCCCCGAGGTCGATCCCGGAGAGCAGGTCCTCGA
>JBQEKJ010000025.1:0-1990 GCA_052103835.1 Pauljensenia sp. | reverse complement strand
CGCGGGGTGGGCGAGCTGGTCGCGCACGATCTCGCTGCGTGCGGCACGCTCGCTGATGCCCTCGGTCAACGCAGAGGTGTAGTAGATGCCCGGCTGGAGGGCTGCGGCCCTGACCTCGGGCTTCGCGCGGACGATCCCGGAGACGCGCAGGGGTGCCGCCTCGTCGACCAGCTGCTTGAGGTGGTCCTGGTTCCCCCGCCTGTCCATCCACACGTCGTAGGTGTCGTCATGCACGTAGTAGTCGGTGGCATCGACCACCTTGAAGGTCGTGTCCAGGATCTGCTGGGCCGTGTGGGTCCCGGAGGCGACCGGTGTCGACACGTCCTTGCCCTCCGCGACCTCGGTGACCATCCGGTCCAGCTCGGAGGCATCGCGCAGCCCCATCGAGTAGAGCATGAAGTCCGAGATCCCCCCGTCGGGCATGAGGACCACGAGGGTCTCATCGGCACTGTCCGGCCACTTCCCTGCGACGAGGTCGTACTGGCCCTCGACCAGCGAGCGGTCATTCACCAGTTGGTGGAACACGCTGGTGCTCATGAAGGAGGAGAGCAGGGAGCTGGAGGATCCCGCGGAGCCCAGGCCCAGGGGTGCGAAGGTGTCGTCCGGGTTCACCTGGCGCACACCCGAGGTCGTGTCGGACTGGAGGATCTGGGGCGTGACGTCGTAGGTGTACTCGACCGAGTTCGCGAGCTCGTCGATGCCTCCGCCCCCGCTGTCGAGGAAACGCTTGAGGGAGGCGAGGTCGTTGGTCCCCACGCCGGCGAACATCGCCCCGATCGTGGAGACCTCGGGGATCCCGTCGGCCCCCGACCCGTCTGCCCCTGAGGAGGACTGGTCGCCCTCGTCCGCGCCCTCGTCCCCCTCGTCGTCGCCGCTTCCGCCACCAGCGTCCCCGCTCCCACTCCCGCCCCCACTGCCCCCACCGCTCCCGCTGTCGCCGCCCGTGGACCCGGCCAGCAGGGAGGTCATGTCCAGGCCCTGGCTCTGGATGGCGAGCGGGTAGACGCTGAGGGTCTCCTCCTCCACGCTCTTGATGTACCCGTTGACGCCGTTGGCCAGCGACAGGATCGTGGCGATGCCGATGATCCCGATACTGCCCGCGAACGCCGTCATGAGCGTGCGGCCCCGCTTCGTCATGAGGTTCCGGAAGGACAGGGACAGCGCCGTGGGGAAGGACATGGACGTCCGGCGCGCGGGCTTCGCGGTTCGACCGGCTCCGGCGACGGCCTCGGGATCGAAGGGGCGGGTGTCGTCGACGACCGCGCCGTCGCGGAGGGTGACGGTGCGGGTCGCGTACCGCTGGGCCAGCTCGGGGTTGTGGGTGACCATGACGACCAGGCGGTCCCGGGCGATCCCGGAGAGCAGGTCCATGACCTGCACGCTCGTCGTGGAGTCCAGTGCGCCCGTGGGTTCGTCGGCCAGCACGATCTCGGGGTCGTTGATGAGGGCGCGGGCGATGGCCACCCGCTGCATCTGGCCACCGGAGAGCTGACTGGGCAGCTTGTGGACGTGCTCGCCCAGGCCCACGTCCTCCAGGGCACGGGTGGCGCGCTCGTGGCGTTCTGCGCGCCCCACCCCGGAGAGGGTGAGTGCCAGCTCCACATTGGCCAGCACGTCCTGGTGGGGGATGAGGTTGTAGCTCTGGAAGACGAAGCCGATGCGGTTGTTGCGGTAGGTGTCCCAGTCCCGGTCCCTGAACTGGCGGGTCGAGACGCCGTCGATGACGAGGTCCCCGGAGTCGTAGTGGTCGAGCCCACCGACGATGTTGAGCAGCGTGGTCTTGCCCGATCCGGAGGGCCCCAGGACGGCGACGAACTCGGAGTCGGGGAACGAGATCGACACATCGTCCAGCGCCACCTGCGTGAAGTCCGCGACCGTGTACGACTTGCGGACGTTGCGGAGCTGGAGCATGCGGGCGCCTTCCGGGTGGGGAATGGGTACAGGGTACGGGGGTGGCCAGGCGCGCGCCGAGGCGTCCCCTGCCGGACGG
>JBQEKJ010000024.1:0-15640 GCA_052103835.1 Pauljensenia sp. | reverse complement strand
CCCCTCATCATGTTCGCCAAGGCCGCCCAGGGCCTGCCGCTGGGGATCCTCGGGCTCATCCAGTACGTCGCCCCGATCATGCAGCTCCTCATCGGGCTGTTCGTCTTCCACGAGACCATGGAGCCCGCGCGCTGGGCGGGCACTGCCATCGTGTGGGTGGCGCTGGTGGTGCTGGGGGTGGACTGGGTGGGTCAGATCCGGCGTGCACGGAAGCTCACGAGGGCGGGGGCGCGGGCCGACCTGGGCTGACGGCGGACACACCCGACACCGACCCTCCATGACACGGAGGGGTGCCCCGACCGTGTGACGCGAGGTGTCCGCCACAACCGGACACGGACACTCGCCGACGACCGCTCCACACCCCTGTCGGCTCGCGCAGTACCCGGCCCCCCACTCCTTCACGACGCCTGGGCCACACCCCCGGGCTCGTCGCGGTTCGTGTAGTTCGCGAAGCGGGCCATGTGCCCCTGGAAGAGTGTCTTGATGGTGGCCGTCTCACCGTTGCGGTGCTTGGCCACGATGATGTCGGCCTCGCCGGGGCGTTCCTCGGAGTTGTAGTACTCGGGGCGGTGCAGCAGCATGATGACGTCGGCGTCCTGCTCCAACGACCCGGACTCACGCAGGTCGGCCATCATCGGCTTCTTGTCGGTGCGGGACTCGGGACCACGGTTCAGCTGGGCCACGGCCACCACCGGCACCTCGATCTCCTTCGCCAGCAGCTTGAGTTGACGGGAGAACTCCGAGACCTCCTGCTGTCGTGACTCCACCTGGCGTCCGGAGGTCATCAGCTGCAGGTAGTCGACCACCACCAGCCCCAGGTCGTGCTGCTGCTTGAGGCGGCGGCACTTGGCGCGGATCTCGGTCATCGCCATGTTCGGGGAGTCGTCGATGAAGAGGGGCGCCTCCGACACGCGCGAGGTCGTCTCGGAGACCTTGCGCCAGTCCTGGCTGGTCATGTCACCCGCGCGCATCTTGGACAGGAACACCCCCGACTCCGCGGAGAGCAGGCGCATGGCGATCTCGGAGCGCGACATCTCGAGGGAGAAGATCACGGCGGTCGTGGAGTTGTGGATGGCCGCGGAGCGGCAGAAGTCCAGCGCCAGGGTCGACTTGCCCATGGCGGGGCGCGCCGCGACGATGATCATCTGGCCGGGGTGCATCCCCTGGGTGAGTCGGTCGAGGTCCGCGAAGCCGGTGGGCACACCGTGGAGCTTGTCCTTGTTCCTCTCGATCTCCTCGAGCTCGTCGAGGATCCCCTCGGAGATCTCGCTCATGGGCACGTAGTCGACCGAGGCGCGCCGCTCAGCCACCGCGTAGATCTCCTGGGAGGCCTGGTCGACGATCTGGTCGACGTCGCCCCCGGAGTCCGCGTAGCCCAGCTGCACGATCCGCGTGCCCGCCGAGACCAGGCGGCGCAGCAGCGAGCGCTCACGCACGATGCGCGCGTAGTAGCCGGCGTTTGCCGCAGTGGGCACCGACGCGATGAGGGAGTGCAGGTAGGCGGCGCCACCCACACGTTGGAGCTCTCCCTGACGCTGCAGTTCAGCCGCCACGGTCACCGCGTCGGCAGGTTCGCCGCGGCCCGAGAGGTCGACGATGACGTCGTGGATGGTCTCGTGAGCGGGGCGGTAGTAGTCCGCCCCGCGGATCTCCTCGGTGACGTCGTTGATGGCCTCGCGCGACAGCATCATCGACCCGAGCACGGACATCTCGGCCTCGATGTCCTGGGGCGGGGTGCGGTCGTAGTCGGAGTCCGGGGCCATCGGTTCGTGTCCTCCTCGGGTCGGTGGGTCTGCGGGTCGCGCGGAACCGGTGCCGGGGTGCCGCCCCGTGGTCCGTCCCCCATTGACGAGGGCGGCCCGCACTGTGCTCCCGGAGGGTTCCCACCACGGGTACCGATCCGTTCGCGCACACGTGAGCGTAGACGCTTCCATGGGCATCTCCGCCACCCTCGATGTGGACTGCATGTGGACAAGGTGTGGATGGAACGGCGCGTCGTGCACAATGCCTGTGGACAGGGGTGGGGACGCCCGGACCACCGGGAATGCACCGGAACGTCCGGAACCGCGGAATCCCGCCCCACGGGTCAGGGCAGTTGTCCACAGACCTGTCAACAGAGTGTGGACAAAGAGTTGGGGACGGATCAGTGGACGACACGCGGGATGTGGACGGCAACCCTCAGGTGTCGCCTGAGAGTCTGCGGGATGAACGTGGGGCACACGCACAGGACAGGGTCGGAGCGGTCGCGAACTCCGACCCCGCGCCGGCCCCGGTGCGCGCACACTCCCTCACCGGCCAGATCCTGGGCCTCGCCGTCCCGGCGCTGGGCGCCCTGGTCGCCGAACCACTCTTCGTCCTCATCGACTCCGCCATGGTCGGTCACCTCGGCACTGCGGAGCTCGCCGGCCTGGCGCTGGCCTCCACCGTCCTGCAGACCGTCGTGGGTGTCTTCGTCTTCCTCGCCTACTCCACCACCGCACTGGCGGCCCGCGCACTCGGCGCCGGGCACCCCGACCGGGCCGTGCGCTCGGGCATCGAGGCCATGTGGCTGGCCGCGGGACTGGGGATCCTGGCTGCCGCGGTCCTGGTGGTCTGGGGTCCCGCCCTCGTCGATGCCCTCGGGGCACGACCCGACGTCGCCCACCACGCCGTGGCCTACCTGCGCACCTCAGCCCCCGGACTGATCGGCATGTTCGTGGTGCTCGCCGCCACCGGCACGCTGCGCGGGCTGTTGGACACCCGCACGCCCCTGGTGGTGGCGGCCGGCGGGGCGGCATTCAACGTCGTCGCCAATGCGGTGCTGATCTACGGCGCAGGTCTCGGCATCGCCGGATCGGGTGCGGGGACCGCAGTGGCACAGACGCTGATGGCGGTGGCCCTGGTGTGGGTGGTCGTGCGCGGGGCCCGTCGCCTCGGTGTCCCCCTGCGCCCCTCGGCGGGCGGCGTGTGGGGGGCGGCGCTGGACGGTGCTCCCCTACTGGTGCGCACCATCGCCCTGCGCGTGGCGCTCCTGGCGACGCTCGTCGTGGCCACGGCTGCCGGCACCCAGGCCCTGGCCGCCCACCAGGTCGTCAACTCGGTGTGGAGCCTGACCGGTTTCATCCTCGATGCCCTGGCGATCGCCGCCCAGGCGCTGGTCGGGTACGCCCTGGGGGCGGGGGACGTCTCTCGCCTGCGTGAACTGCTGCGCCGTCTGGCCTGGTGGGGACTGGGCAGTGGGGTGCTGCTCGGAGGGGTGATCGCGGCGGCCTCCCCCTGGATCCCCCTGCTCTTCGGCACCGACCCCGGCATGCGCCGCATCGCCACCGCCGCCCTGCTCACGGCCGCGGTCTCCATGCCGCTGGCGGGGCTCGTGTTCCTGCTGGACGGCGTGCTCATCGGCGCCTCCCAGGGGCGCTACCTCGCCGTGGCGGGGCTGGTGACCCTGGCCGTGTACCTGCCGGGCCTGTGGGTGCTGCTGCAGTGGGTCCAAGGTGCGGGGGTCCTGGACGTGGGCGGTCAGGCGCGGGCCATGGTGTGGCTGTGGGCGTGCTTCGGGGGGCTGTTCCTGGCCAGCCGCGGGGCGTGCAACGCCTGGCGGACCTGGTGGTCACCGCGGCACGCGCTCGTTCCGCGTGCTGGACGGAGTTCCACGGCCGCCGGGTGACGGCCCAGCCCCACCCGCCCGCCCCCTTCCACGGCCATTCCCGCGCCCCCAGCCATTCCCACCCCCATCCCCATCCCCACCCCCATCCCCACCCTGTCCAGGACTCACCGTTCCGGATACCGTGGGGTCGTGGATTTCCTCAACGGCATGCTGCCCACCTTCGACCTCACCTACGACGACGTCTTCATGGTGCCGTCACGATCCTCGGTGGGATCGCGCACGAATGTCGACCTCGCCACCGATGACGCCACCGGGACGACAATCCCGCTGGTCGTGGCCAACATGACCGCCGTGTCCGGCAAACGCATGGCCGAGACGGTGGCACGCCGTGGCGCCCTCGCGATCATCCCCCAGGACATCGCCGTCGAGTTCGTCATCGAGACCATCGCCAACGTCAAGTCCTCCCACCTCGTCTACGACACCCCCGTCACTGTGAAGCCACACCACACCTGCGGCTACACCCTGGGTCTGCTGCCCAAGCGCTCCCACGGCGCAGCCGTCGTGGTCGACCCTGACACGAACGTCCCCGTCGGCCTCGTCGTCGACAAGGACGTCACCGGCGTTGACCGCTTCACCCAGGTCCGCGACGTCATGTCCACCGAGCTCATGACGCTTCCGGAGGGTATCGACCCACGGGAGGCCTTCGACCGACTCCGCGCCGCACACCGCCAGCTCGCCCCCGTCGTCGACGCCCGGGGCCGCCTCGTGGGATTGCTGACCCGCGCGGGTGCTGTGCGCTCCGGCATCTACCGTCCCGCCGTCGACGAGGGCGGACATCTGCGCATCGGTGCGGCCATCGGGATGAACGGCGACCCGGCGAGCCGCGCCTCCGCCCTCGTCGATGCGGGTGTGGACGTCCTCGTCGTCGACACCGCCCACGGACACCAGGACCGCATGCTCGAGGCGGTCGCGGCGGTGCGTGCCGCCTGCCCGGACGTGCCCATCGCCGCGGGCAACGTCGTGACCGCCGCTGGCACCCGTGACCTCATCGCGTCGGGCGCCTCGATCGTCAAGGTCGGGGTCGGCCCTGGCGCCATGTGCACCACCCGCATGCAGACCGGGGTGGGTCGCCCCCAGTTCTCCGCCGTCCTCGAGTGCGCGGCCGCTGCGGCGGAACTGGGCGCCCACGTGTGGGCCGACGGCGGGGTGCGCCATCCACGCGACGTGGCCCTGGCCCTGGCAGCAGGCGCTTCCAACGTCATGGTCGGATCCTGGTTCGCAGGCACCCACGAGTCCCCCGGCGACGTGCAGTACGACCACGAGGGGCGCGCCTACAAGGAGTCCTTCGGCATGGCCTCCAAGCGTGCGGTCCGCCGCCGCACCGCAGGTGAGGGCAGCTTCGAGCGGGCCCGCAAGGCCCTGTTCGAGGAGGGCATCTCGACCTCGCGCATGTACCTGGACCCCGAGCGCCCCGGCGTGGAGGACCTCATCGACCAGATCATCTCCGGGGTGCGTTCGTCCTTCACCTATGCCGGAGCCGCGACGACCGAGCAGTTCCGCGAGCGTGCCATCGTCGGACTCCAGTCGGCGTCGGGGTATGCCGAGGGTCGTCCCGTCCCCAGTTCCTGGTGACCGGGGTGAGCCGGAACCCTGCGGATGCGCCCGTCCCGTCCGGTGTGTCCCACACAACCTCCACATCCCCACTGGGCAGGTGGCACGCGGACCCGGCCCGCGACTAGAGTGGGCAGGCGGACTGCCCCGCACCCGACCTGGGTGGGGACGGACCGTCGCAACACCCTCCTGTCACGGAAGGACCGTGACCGCAGAGACCATAGGAGGTGGGTACCCTCGTGCGTGCCTACGAACTGATGGTGATCCTCGATCCCGAGATCGACGAGCGCACCGTCGCCCCTTCGATGGAGAAGTACCTGCAGCAGGTGACTGCTGCCCAGGGCTCCGTCGAGAAGGTCGACATCTGGGGCAAGCGCCGTCTTGCCTACGACATCAACAAGCGTTCCGAGGGGATCTACGTCGTCATCGACTTGACGACGACCCCCGACGTCGCCCTGGAGATCACGCGCCAGATGAACCTCAACGAGTCCATCCTGCGCACCAAGCTCCAGCGCCCCGACAGCCACTGACCAACCCGCCCGGCCACCGCGCCGGAGCACCCACCCACACCGAGGAGCCGACATGGCCGGAGACACCGTCATCACGATCATCGGCAACCTGACCGCCGATCCCGAACTGCGTTTCACGCCGTCGGGTGCCGCGGTCGCCGACTTCACGGTGGCATCGACACCGCGCACATTCGATCGCAATGCGAACGAGTGGAAGGACGGCGAGACCCTCTTCATGCGCTGCAGCGTGTGGCGTGAGGCCGCCGAGAACGTCGCGGAGTCCCTGCGCAAGGGCATGCGGGTCATCGTCCAGGGGCGGCTCACGCAGCGCTCCTACGAGACCCGCGAGGGTGAGCGTCGCACCGTGGTGGAGATGCAGGTCGACGAGGTCGGCCCCAGCCTCCGCCGCGCGAAGGCGCAGGTCACCCGCACCACCTCACAGGGTGGCGGCCAGGGTGGCTACAGCCAGGGTGGCGCCCCGAGTGGGCAGGGCAACCAGGGGGGCTACGGCTCCCAGGGTGGCCAGGCCGCACCCCAGGGAGGTGGCGGATATGGCCAGGGCGGTCGCAACCAGGGCAACCAGGGCAGCTACAGCGCCCCGACGGGCGGATCGGCCAACGATCCGTGGCGCACCGATGCAGGTGGTGCGACCTCCTTCGGGGACGAGCCGCCCTTCTGACGTCCACGAGGGCGTCCCCTGCGGGTCCCGACCACGGGACGTGCGGGTCTCACCCTCGTCAGCACCGACGCCGTCGGTGCAACGTCATCGGCAACGCTTCACACCACGCTCGTGGACGGGCAGGCGCCCGTCCGGATCATCTAGGAGAACATCATGGCGAAGCCCCAACTTCGCAACAAGCCCATCAAGAAGAAGGCCAACCCGCTGCGGGCGGCCAAGATCGACCACATCGACTACAAGGACACCGCGCTCCTGCGGAAGTTCATCTCCGACCGTGGGAAGATCCGCGCCCGTCGCGTCACCGGCGTGACCGTCCAGCAGCAGCGCCAGATCGCCAAGGCCGTCAAGAACGCTCGCGAGATGGCCCTGCTGCCCTACTCGTCCACCGGCCGCTGATCGACGGGGAAGGAAGAAGACTCATGGCTACCACCAAGCTCATCCTCACCCACGACGTGGCCAACCTCGGCACTGCCGGGGAGGTCGTCGAGGTCAAGAACGGCTACGCCCGCAACTACCTCGTCCCCCGTGGCCTGGCCACCAAGTGGACGAAGGGCGCCCAGAAGCAGCTCGACCAGATGGCCGCAGCGCGCCGCAAGCACGAGATCGCCTCGATCGATGACGCGCGCGTCGTGCGTGACACCCTGCAGGAGGCCGCCTTCGTGACGGTGTCCGGCAAGGTCGGCACGAACGACCGCCTCTTCGGCGCGATCTCCACCGCGGACATCGCCGAGGCCGTCAAGAACGACCTGGGGCAGCCCATCGACCGCCGCAAGGTCGTCGTGCGTACGCCCATCAAGTCGCTGGGCGACCACACGGTGTTCGTCAACCTGCACCCGGAGGTCACCGCGACCCTCAAGGTGCGCGTCGTCGCCAAGTGAGCCGGTCGGCCGGTCGGAGGGTCTGCTGACCCCATTGACCGGCCGCACTGCTCACATGCAGGTGGGGCCCCGATCCGGATGGATCGGGGCCCCACCTCTGCGTCCGGCGTGTGGTTGTCCGGGCTGCCTGCCGGCACCCGGCCTGCCCTCCGTCATACGGACGGACCGCAGCGCCACCAGCCGTCCCGTTCCTTCACCGCCGTGTCTGACTCCCCGAGTGCGCCGGATCCCACCGCCCGGGTCAGGGTTCTCGCTCGGACCTGCTGGAGCCGGGGGAGTCCCCAGTCCGGTCAGCCCTGATCACCGGACTGCGCCGGCGGCTCCGGCGACGGAGTCGTGGGAATCTCCGTCTCGGTCTCCTCGGGCTCCGGGTCCTGTGTCTCCTCCGGCGTCGGCGTCGGTGTCGTCGTCGGACTCTCCTCTGGCTCAGGCGTGTAGGTCGGGGTCGGCACCGGCGCCACCGACGGCGCCCGGGTGCTTGCACCGGTGATCCAGGGGAAGTCCTCGTTGGGCAGGTCCTGGACGGCCACCGTCATGTACTTCAGCCACACGTCGGCGGGCCAGTCACCGCCGTGGAACTGGGACAGGCCACCGATGTTCGTCAGGGGCACGGAGGACGTGCCGTCCTCGGAGGTCTGGTACATCGACACGGCCGTCACCAACTGTGGGACCATGGCGACGAACTGTGCGGACTGCTGGTTCTCGGACGTGCCGGTCTTCCCGGCCACGACACGCCCCAGGGCGGCGGCCTTCTCCCCCGTGCCGCCCGTCTCCATCGCCGCCTCCAGGGCGGGCATGATCTCGGAGAGGTCCTCGGCAGAGATCACCCGCTCGGGGTTGACCGGGGTCGTGTACACAGACTGGCCATCGGAGTCCTCCACCTCCCGCACGATGTGCGGGTCGACCTTCAGGCCGCCGGAGGCGATCGTCCCGTAGGCGTTCGTGATGTCGATGTTGTGGGGGGCAGCGAAGCCGAGCACATTGAGCAGAGTGGGGTTGTCGGCCTCCAGCCCGTTGGTGTCCTCCGGGATCCCGGCCTGGATCGCGGCCTTGACCGTCGCTGCCGGACCGACCTGCTCGTTGAGCGCAACGAAGGCCGTGTTGATGGAGTACTGCGTCGCCTTCTGCAGCGTCACCCTGCCCCAGGAGTAGTTCCCGTCGTTCTGCACAGGATCCGTCAGACCGTCGTAGTACTCGGGGGAACTCCCGTCATAGGTGTCCAGGATCGATCCGCCCGCCTCTGCGTGCGCGAGCAGCGCGAAGGTCTTGAAGGTGGATCCGGCCTGTGCGATGTCATCAGTGACAGCGTTCTGCTGGCGCTTCTGGTAGTCGGCACCGGCGTACTCCGCGACGATCTCACCCGTGGCCGGATCCATCGAGGACAGCGCCGTGTGCATCGTCTCGCTGTTCCAGTTCTCGACCTCGGTCATCGACGACGCAGCGGACACTGCGGCGTCCTGCTTCGCCTTGTCGATGGTACTGACGATCTTCAGCCCACCGGTGTCGAGGTCCTCGTCACTGAACTGCTTCGTCGCCTTGAGTTCGGTGCGGATCTGCTCCATGAGGTACCCCGTGGTCCCCGTCATCGACGTGTTGCCCGTCGAAGGCTCGATCGTGTCGGGGAACGTCGCAGCTGTCGCATCCGCCTGGTTGATCCACCCGTCCTCGACCATCAGGCTGAGCACCCTCTGCCACCGGTCCTTGGCCTGGTCCTCGTCGACGGCCGGGTCCCAGGCGGAGGGTGCTGGGATGATGCCCGCCAGGAGCGCGGACTCGGACAACGTCAGTTCCGAGGCGGGGTGTCCGAAGTAGGCCTTCGAGGCGGCCTCGATCCCGTAGGCACCGCGGCCGAAGTAGATGGTGTTCATGTAGTTGCCGAGGATCTCGTCCTTGGTCTGCTCGCGGTTGATCTTCACCGCGAGGACCGCCTCCTTGATCTTGCCGGTGTAGGAGGTGGTCTCGCCCATGTAGTAGCGCTCGACGTACTGCTGCGTCAGTGTCGATCCGCCCTGGCGGTCACCACCCGTCACGTTGTTGACCAGCGCACGCGCGATGCCCTTGAAGTCGATCCCGGCGTTCGTGTAGAACGTGCGATCCTCCGATGCCACGACAGCCTTGCCGACGTAGTCGGGCAGAGTGGATGCATCGATGATCGTGCGGTCGATGTCGGAGAAAGTCCCCATCTCCGTGGTCCCGTCCGCGTAGTAGACCGTCGTCGTCTGTGCCAGGGCCACCTCGTCGGCGGCGGGGACGTCCAGGCGGGCGTACAGCACCAGGAACGCCGCGAGCCCGGCGATGAGGGCGCCGAGGACCGTGAAGACGATGCCCAGACCGATCCGCCGCCCGATGCGGCCCTTCCGCTTCTTCGGGCTGCCACCGGAGGCAGCAGAGACGCCCGAGGGACCCCTGTCCTTCCCGCCACGACGGCGGGAGGCTGGGTTGGAGGAGGTTCCGGACCCGGAGACCACCTGGTCCCAGTCCATCTTCCCGTCTTGGTTCGGCACGTGCACACCCTTCCCTGCGCTGCTTAGAACCCCCAGACTACGCACGGAGTCTGGGAATCCTCCATGGAGTGTGGTGCGACCGACCATTGACGAGGGCGGCGTCCCTCCCCAGACCGCGAAGCATGCCCCGCCATGGACGCACCGCCAACACCCCGAAGCACGCCCCATGCGTGCCTCGCGACGGAAGGAGGGGAAGGGGTGGAGGAGGGGAAGGGAGGAGGAGCGATCAGTCCCACTGCTCCTCGGGGCGCCCCTCCTCGGCCCACAGCGTGTGGAAGGTCCCAGGCTTGTCGGTGCGGTGATATGTGTGGGACCCGAAGAAGTCCCGCTGGCCCTGGATCAGCGCCGCAGGGAGCCGCTCCGCACGCACCGTGTCGAAGTAGGACAGGGAAGACCCGAACACCGGGATCGGTACCCCCGCCGAGGCCGCGAGCGCCACGACCCTGCGTAGCGAGGGCACGGCGTCCTGGATGCGGGTCGCGAAGGGCTCCGCGGCCAGTAGCAGGGGCAGGTCCGGGGCGGAGTCGTAGGCCCGGGAGATGTCGTCGAGGAAGGCGGCGCGGATGATGCACCCGGCCCTCCAGATGCGCGCGAGCGCCCCCTTGTCGATGTCCCAGTGGTAGGTGAGACCTCCGTCGGTGATCTCATCGAATCCCTGGGAGTAGGCGACGATCTTGGAGGCGAAGAGCGCCTGGCGCACGTCCTCCACGAAGGCGTCGCGGTCATCGATCTCCAGTGGGGCGGCGTGCCCGTCGAGGACGCGTGCAGCGGCTCTCTGTGCGGTTCCCGAGGAGGCGCCGCGCGCGAAGGTGGCCTCGCCGATCGCGGTGACCGGGACGGCCAGGTCGAGTGCGGTCTGCACCGTCCACTTGCCGGTGCCCTTCTGGGAGGCCTGGTCCACGATGAGGTCCACCAGGGGGATCCCCGTGGAGGCGTCGACCTGACGGAGCACCTCAGCGGTGATCTCGATGAGGTAGGAGTTCAGCTCACCGGTGTTCCACTGCGAGAAGATGTCGGCGATCTCTGCCGGCCTGACGCCCAGACCGTGTCGCAGCAGGTCGTAGGCCTCGGCGATGACCTGCATGTCGGCATACTCAATCCCGTTGTGCACCATCTTCACGAAATGGCCCGCCCCGTCCGCACCGATGTGGGTGCAGCAGGGGACGCCCTCGTAGTGTGCGGAGATCTTCTCGAACATGGGGCCAAGGCGGTCGTAGGACTCCTTCGTGCCGCCGGGCATGATCGAGGGTCCCCACAGCGCGCCCTCCTCGCCACCGGACACGCCCGCGCCGACGAAGTGCAGGCCGCGCTCACGCGCCCAGGCCTCCCGGCGGATGGTGTCGGTGAAGAGGGAGTTGCCGCAGTCCACGATGATGTCGCCGGGTTCCATGCGCACGGCCAGCTGCTCCATGACGGCGTCGGTGGCGGCACCGGCCTGCACCATGATGATGGCGACGCGGGGCCGTTCCAGGGAGCGGATGAAGTCGTCGATGTCCACCGACGGCACGAAGACGCCCTCGGCGCCGCCACCATGGGCGGAGATGAGGCTCTCGGTGCGGGTGGGGGTCCGGTTGAAGACGGCGGTGCGGTACCCGTTGCGCGCCAGGTTGCGCGCCAGGTTGGAGCCCATCACGCCGAGCCCGTAGACGCCGATGTCCGCGCTGGCTGCCGCTGGGGTGGGGATCGTCATGTCTGGTCTTCCTTCACGAGGGCGGGGCGGACAGTCCCTCCCGCCGGACTCCCCGGGCGCCCGGCGGCGTGACCTCCATCCTAGGGCGCCCGCCTCAGGCCGTCAGGAGGTCCCGACGTACGGTCCCCGGACGCACCAGGAGCACCAGCACGACCACGACTGCGGCCAGTGCGATGACGGGTGCGGGTGTGAACTCGACCTCGGGGACCTTCGGCGTCAGCTCCAGCGGGGAGAGGTCCCCCACCCACCCGGGCAGGCCGAGGACCGGCCCGAGCAGCAGCACGAAGGCACTCCACCCGATCAGCACCCAGGCCAGTGGGGTCCATCGTGGTGCCCAGGCGAGCAGGGCCGCCGCTAGCGCCGGGGCGACGAGGGCGCCCGGCAGGTTGACGAGGCCGGCGACCAGGAGATCCCCCACCCAGTGCCACTCGCCGGTCGCCACTGCCGTGCACACGCCCATGGCGAGGGCCGCTGCGAGCAGGATCGTGGCCGTCTCCACCGCCACGACCGTGATCCAGACGGTGACCCAGCGGGTGCGTGGGACCCCGGACACGAGGACGAGGGCGCCGCGACCTGACCCTTCCTCCCGACGCAGTACCAGGACGGCGGAGACCGCGAAGGCGGTGGTCATCACGACCAAGAAGCCGAGCATGTAGGTGGAGAAGGACGCGATGAGGTCGTGGGAGGTGGTGCCCATCCACGCGGCCAGGTCCGGGGAGTCGGCGAGCATGTCCTCCACGGAACGCGCCATGGACCCCGACAGGGCCGCAGTGAGGACGATGCCGGTCCCCCAGGACAGGAACGCCGGGCGCAGCAGACGTCGCGCCAGTCCGCCTGCCCCCAGCAGGGTGGCGTTCGCGGTCCCCGGGCCCGGACGGGACGGAAGGAGTCCGGAGCCCAGGTCCCGGCGGTCCGAGAGCACGCCCGCCACCGCGAGGGCAACGACCGTCGCTGCCAGGGTCAACGCCAGGGGCCACCACCTCAGGTCCGCATAGGCCCTGATCTGCTGGGCCCAGGCGAAGGGTGAGAGCCAGGAGAGCCAGGATCCGGTGGAGGGCTCCAGCATGTCACCGGCCGCACGAACGGCGAAGGCCAGCCCGACCACGCCCATGGCCAGGGAGGAGGCCCCACGCGCGGACGGCGCGAGCTGGGACGTCACAGCGGCGACCGCGCCGAAGAGGAATCCGGTGAGCAGGCAGGAGACGCCCAGCGCCGACGAGTCCGCGACCGGGAGATCGTTCCCCACCAGGGTGATGGACACGGTCGCGGACACCACGAGGTTGAGTGTGGCCACCGCCACGAGGGCGGCCACGGCCGGGGCGCGACGGGCGGTGACCTGCGCGCGCACCAGCTCGGTGCGGCCCGCCTCCTCGTCGGCGCGGGTGTGGCGAACCGCGCAGAGCACACTGAGGACGGCGACGACGACGAGGAGCATGGTGGTCAGCTCATTGGCGACCACAGGCCCGATGCTGGGCTCGTCCGCACCGAAGAGCGGCCCGGCGATGACGACGGTGCCGGGGCTGTGGGCCAGGGCGGCGCGAGCCTCGAGGGCTCCCGGACCGGTGCAGGCGTCGATGACCGCGACGACGGAGAACCACATGACCAGCAGGGATCCGAGGCCCCAGGCGGTGATGCGCACGCGGTCGCGACGGAGTGCCAGTCGCACCAGCGTTCCCACACCGGTCATCATCGGGCACCTGCCCCGGGGTGCTCACCGTGGGAGTCGTAGAGGCGCAGGAAGAGTTCCTCCAACGAGGGCGGTGTGACCTGCAGTCCGCGCACGTGTGAGGTGGCCATCGCGTCGACCACATCGGTCAGCGCCGTGTTGTCGACGTCGAAGCTCACGCGGTCGTCGTCCACCGTCACGTCGTGGACACCCGGGAGGCTCCGCAGGCGGGCGGGGTCGATGTCGGAGGTGAGTTCCACGGAGGAGCGGGTGAGGTGGCGCAGGTCGGCCAGTGTGCCGGACTCCACGTCCCGCCCGCTGCGGATGATGGTGACACTGTGGCACAGTGCCTCGACCTCACCCAGGATGTGGCTCGACAGCAGAACCGTCCTGCCCCGGTCCCGCAGGGCCCTGACCTCGTCGGTGAAGGTGGCCATCATCAGCGGGTCCAACCCGGAGGTGGGTTCGTCGAAGAGGTAGAGCTCCGCATCGGTGAGCAGGGCAGCCACCAGGGCGACCTTCTGACGGTTGCCCTTGGAGTAGGTGTGTGTGCGTCGTGTCGGGTCGAGCTCGAAGCGCTCGAGCAGTTCGGTGCGTCGGCGCCGGTCGGCGCCGGTGCGGTGCAGACGTGTGAGGAGGTCGATGGTCTCCCCGCCCGTGAGGTTCGGCCACAGCGTGACGTCACCGGGGACGTAGGCGAGGCGCCGGTGCAGCTCGACCGCGTCGGCCCACGGGTCCATCCCCAGGACACGGGCTTCCCCCGAGTCGGCTCGTTGCATCCCGAGCAGGATGCGGATGGTCGTGGACTTGCCGGCACCGTTGGGGCCCAGGAACCCGGCCACCTCCCCCGGGGGGACGACGAGGTCGAGGCCATCGAGGGCCTGGACGGTCCCGAATGACTTGCGCAGCGCGCGGGTCTCGATCACGGGTTCACTCATCGGGATCCTCCTGGGTCGGTGGCGGGGACGGAACGGGCGCGCTCGGTGCGGGGCCAGGACCGGGTGCAGCGGGGTGCGACGGCGGCGCGTCGCGTGAGTTTCTGGGGGGAGCGGAGGTGTCGCGGACATCCACGGGGGACGAGGGCGACCTGGAGACGACGGCCGAGACGTCCCCGCCTCCGGCTCCCGACGCGAGGTGGGCGTCGAGGAGCTCGGGACCCGTGAACAGGCCGTGTGTGTAGAGCTCCAGGAAGGGGCCGGCGATGCGCCGGTAGTGCGCATCGAGCTGGTCGGGGAGCCTCTCCAGGTCGATCCTTTCGCCCGTGGTGGGCAGGCCCAGGAGCAGGGCGCCCAGGGAGGACTCCACCAGTACCCGGGCTCGATCGGTGGGGAACAGGCTCGGGCGTACCGTTCCCGTCTCGACGCCTGCCTCCAGGTACTCCTGCGTGGTCGCCGAGAGGCTGTCGACCAGGCGCGCCGTCGAGTCGTCGCCCGCCTGGAGCTGCCGGATGATGTACCCGATGATCTCGGCGTACTCCCCGACCCGGGAGGCCTGGTCGGTGAAGGACGCGACCCCGGTCATCGGATCCAGTACGGCTGACTTCGACTCCTTCGTCACTGCTGCGACTCGCGCGTCACAGGCTGCTCGCAGACCAGCCCTGGAACCGAAGTGATGGAGGATCAGTGGCGCGCTCACCCCGGCATCCGCTGCGATCGCGCGCAGGGGGGCGTCGAGGCCGTCCTCGGCGAAGCGCCGGATGGCCGCCTCGAGGATCCGGCCCGCCGTGGAGCCCTCACTGTTTGGCCGCACGTTCAGCAACTTAACACGTGTTCAGCCGTGTCGGGGGTGGAGTCGTCGGGTCGTGGGTGCCCCGGACCGCGGGCAGCACACCGAGTCGCTCGCCTCAGGTGCGGCTCGAACGGCACGCGCACGCCCCACGCGCCCGGTGTCCTCCCAAGACAGTCGATACGATCCGCTTCGCTGTGACGGCGACGAGTGCACGTGGCACGACCCACTTCTGAGCGCAAGCGCCCGGGACGCCCAGGGCCCGGAGCTCAGGACTCCTCCGACCGCTCCCGCCCCTGTTGCGCCCACCACCTGCGCAACTCCTGCTCGGCGGCGTCGGCTCCGATGGGACCGCGTTCCATGCGCAGCTCCAGGAGGAACGTGCGTGCGGCTCCGACCTCGCGACCCGGGCCGATACCGAGGATCTCCATGATCTGGTCCCCGTCCAGGTCGGGCCGGATGGAGTCGAGCTCCTCGCGATCACGCAGGTCGGCGATGCGGGCCTCCAGGTCGTCGTAGGCCACCGACAGCTGCAAGGCCTTGCGCCGGTTTCGGGTCGTGCAGTCCGCACGCGTGAGCCTGTTGAGTCTCTCCAGTTGCTCGCCGGCGTCGGTCACGTACCGGCGCACCGCGGAGTCCGTCCAGGCGGCCTCCCCGTACCCGTGGAAGCGCAGGTGCAGCCGCACCAGCAGGACGACAGCGTCAGTGGTGTGGCGGTCGAAGCGCAGTGCCTTCATGCGTCGGCGTGTCAGCTTCGCACCCACCACCTCGTGGTGGTGGAAGGAGACTGTC
>JBQEKJ010000023.1:14397-15919 GCA_052103835.1 Pauljensenia sp. | reverse complement strand
CGGAGAAGAACATGTCGGACCCGTCGAAGCCGGCGGCGACGGCGCCCCTGGCGATGGCCGAGGTCATGGAGCCCGAGCCGATGAATCCGATGCGCATGAAGGTGCCTCCTGGGGTGGTGTCCTGAGCCATCCGCACGGGTCGGTGCGGGGCACTGGACCCAATCTAGGCCAAGTCCCCGGCTCCGTCCTCGCCCCACCAAGGTCCTGGGACGGGCACCGACGCTCGACATCGGAGTCACCAGCCCTCAGGATGGAGCCCATCCACGGTCGCAGGTCGTGGTCCGCACTCACATCCCGCCCAACAGCTTCAGCGCTTGCGCGTCCCGAAGATCGAGCGGGTGATCTCGCGTCCCAGCTGGGTGCCCGCCGAACGCACGGCATTGCCCAGGGCCTTCTCGAAGGCTCCGGTTCGGCGCTCCGCCGCTCGCCGGGCAGCCGCCTCGTCCTTCTCACGCTGCTTCTCCGCGGCACGCGCCGCACGGTCGGCCTCCGCCTGACGGGCCTTCTCCGCCTTCGCAGCCGTCGCCGCATCTGCCTTGGCCTGCTTCTCCGCCGCCGCCTGCTCGGCAGCTGCCTGTGCGGCCCGGATCTTGGCTTCCTCCGCTTCCTGGGCCTGCCGGGCCAGCTTCTCCTCGGCGGAGTCCGGGTTGACGGCGGTCGCGTACTTCGCGGCCAGTGAGGACCCTGCGACCAACGCCGCGACAGAGCCCGCCTGGGCGGGTCCCATGACGGAGGCGGGCGCCCACACCCGCGTCGGCGCGACCGGCGTGGGTCGTCCGTCGGGGGCGAGCACGGTGACGACGGCCTCGCCGGTGCCCAGGGTGGTGAGCACCTCGTCCAGCTCCAACTCAGTCCTGGGGAAGGTGTCCACCGTCTGGCGCAGCTTCTTCTGGTCCTCGGGTGTGACGGCGCGCAGCGCATGCTGCACGCGCGAGCCCAACTGCGCGAGCACGTCGGCAGGGATGTCCTTGGGGGTCTGGGTGACGAAGACGATGCCGACCCCCTTGGAGCGGATGAGGCGCACCGTCTGGACGACTTGGCGCTGGAACTCCTTGGTCGCGTCGGCGAAGAGCAGGTGGGCCTCGTCGAAGAAGAACACCAGCTTCGGACGCTCCGGGTCCCCGACTTCGGGCAGACCCGAGAACAGGTCCGCCAGCAGCCACATGATGACCGTGGACACCAGCGCGGGGCGCTGGGCCATGTCGCCCACGCCCAGCAGGGAGACCACGCCCTTGCCGTCGACCTGGCGCAGCAGGTCCGCGGTGTCGAAGGCGGGCTCCCCGAAGAACTGGTCGCCCCCCTGGGCCTCCAGGGTCGTGAGGGCCCGCAGGATGACGCCGGCTGTTGCGGAGGACACCCCGCCGATCGTCGCGAGCTCCGGCTTACCCTCCGGCGACGTGAGGTGGGTGATGACCGCGCGCAGGTCCGCCAGGTCCACCAGCTCCAACCCACGCGTGTCCGCCCACTGGAAGACCAGCTGGAGGGACTGCTCCTGGGTGGTGTTGAGGCTGAGGGCCCGCGC
>JBQEKJ010000023.1:0-14387 GCA_052103835.1 Pauljensenia sp. | reverse complement strand
ATCGGGCCGAAGTCGGACACACTCGTGCGCACCGTGGTCCCCGGGAATTGGGTCTGCACCCCGCCCAGGCTCAGCAGTTCGACCGGGAACGAGGCAGGCTGCCAGTCCTGCCCATTGGCCTGCGTGCGCGCGGTGAGCTTGTCCGAGGCCGTGCCCGGCTCCGCGAGCCCCGTGAGGTCGCCCTTCACGTCACACAGCAGCACGGGGGTGCCCGCAGCGGAGAGCCCCTCGGTCAGCAGCTGCAGGGTGCGGGTCTTGCCGGTGCCGGTGGCGCCGGCGACCAGCATGTGTCGGTTTAGGACGCCCAGGGGGACGCCCACGGTCACGCCGGGCACGGGTGCACCCTCGTCCAGCAGCGTCCCGATCGTCAGCGACGGGGGATCGAAGGAGTAGTCGTTGCGGATCCGTCGGGCGAAGGGGGAGAGCCCGGCGTCGGCCCCTTGGCCGGACGAGGGCGGCGCCACCTGGGAGGGCACCGGGTCCTGCGGGAGCGCTGCCGTTGCTCCCGCCGGGTCCGGGGAGGATTCCGACGAGGTCGCGACCGCGACGTCGGGCACCGGGTCCGGTGAGGTCACTGCGGAGTCAGGTGTCTGGTCGGGCGGCACTCCTGCCCGGGTGCGGGCTGCTGCCAGTGCTGCCTCCACGGCTTCCGCCTTGGCCCTCGCTGCCTCTGCCTCGGCCGCAGCGGCCTTTGCCTGTGCTTCGGCCAGTTGCGCGCGCAGTGCGTCGACGTCATCGCTCATGGGGGTGAGCCTATCCATCGTCGGGACCCGGTGGTGCGTCGTCCGCCCCGGTCAGGGGGTCAGCCAGTCTTGAACAGGGCATCCTCGCGCGACACCACGCGGGCAGGAGGGATGCGCTCCACATCCGGGGAGATCCGGTCCTGCTCCACGCGGTTGCCCACGTAGAGCTGGCCGTCGACCCCCTCCACGAGGTGGAGCGCCCCGTCATCCGTCCTCACGCGGGTCAGAGCACTCGCCCGACGCGCGTCCGGAGCCACCTCCTCCAGTGACACCAGGACACCACCGTCCGCATCACGCCAGAAGGTCTCCACACCGGGTGCCATCAGTGACAGTGCGCGGGCGTCGGGCGCGCGCAGGACGTCGTGGAGGTTGCCGTCGGGCCCGGGCGCGGACCAGAGCGGGAGCGGACCCTTGTCCTCCTCGGAGATGAATGTCTCGTGGAACCTCCGGTTCTCTCCCTCGACGAAGGGGGCGTCGGTGTCCTGACGTCGGGGTCGGATCCCGGGGGTCAGACCGGCCAGGTCGATGGTCACAGAGGGGACCTCGGAGCGGGGAAGGACGGCGCGGAAGCCGTGGTACTGGTCCCCGAGGAACCCCGCACTCGCCAGTGCCACGTCGGGCCTGCCGATGCGGAGGAGGCTGACACTGTCCGGGGTGAGTCCCTCCACGACGCAGGTCAGTCCCCTCCACACCGTCCGGGTCTCCAGCCTGTGGACCGAGTCCACGTGGTCCAAGGAGTAGAGGGACATGCAGCCCGAGGTGACGGTGACATAGACGTCGGCGCCCGGGTGGCACAGCCATGCGGCCCGGGAGTCGGGTGCCAGGACACCGATCATGTCCTCATTGACCTGGATCGCGGGAAGGGCGTGTCCACCGAGCTCGATGAAGAGCTCGTGCTCGCCCTGCTGCTGGGACACCGGCGCGGGGGAGATCTCGTCGGCGGTCTGCCACCGGGGTGAGCCGTCCTCGGCCGCGCCCAGGATGGCGACGACCTGGTGGGATCCGTCGGTGTCCACCCGGCGGACCTGGGCACCGGGGGGGAGCAGGCAGGCTGCGTCCACCAGGGATTCGGCAACCGGATCACCGCTGCCCCCGGCGAATCCGTTGCCCGTGAAAGGGGGATCGAAACGGGCGAGGTCGACCGTGCCCCCCATCTGGACCGAGGTCGAGGGGGTCGTGCAGATTCGCGCATTGGCTCCCGCCGCGAAGACCAAGAGCATCACGTGGTCGCTCGGGTACGTCACCGGGATCCCGTGGACGTCGGGATGCGCGGCATTCACTGCGGCGACGAGTGCTCCCGGTCGGAGAGTGGCAATGTCGGAGTACCCCACGACGAAGCCGGACACGCGGAGAGGATCGATCCCTGCTGTCCGGACGGTGGAGGTGTAGGCCCGGGCCTGCTCATCGGTGAGGACCTGCGCGTAGTACATGACCATGGCTCCAGACTAGGTGAGCGGCCGGGACCCCTGACATCCCACGGTCCCGGTGGACCCGGTGCGTGGACCCCGTGAACCCGGTGCACGGGGTCGGGGTCAGAGCGAACGGATGATCGACCCGGAGGGCGGGGACAGGGGAGGTTTGTCATCCTCCTCGGCCACACCACTGGCGTCCTGCCATGCCCGGGTGAGCTGCTCGGTGAGCGGGGTTCCCCTCCCGAAGGTGTCCTCAGCCAGGGTCACCACTGCGCGTCCCGCTGCGCGACGCGCAGCCGTGACGGCCTCCATCACCGCCTCCGCCAGGGCGCCCGGGGTGAGGCGTTCGAAGCCGGGGGTGAACTCGATGGCGGTGAGGCGACCGGCGGAGTCGACCTCGACGTCAACATGTCCGTCCCGGGAGCGTCCCGGGGCTCTCAGGGAGGAAATTGCCCCCTGGAGCCCCTCCATCAGGTCGGCACGCGCGTTGGCCTGTGCAACTTCGGCCTCGATCCGGCGGATCCTGTCCTGCGCCGTGGGTTCGCTCATGTCTGAGATCCTAGGTGTTCGCGCGTGTGGGCTCTCCACGAGCGGCGAGGTGAGCGTCTGCGCGGGATCCGTGGCAGAGAGTCACCACGGGGTGGGCAGTCGGATGGGCCTGCCCGGTTCCAGGGGATGCTCCACGACGATAGACAACCGGCGACCGGTGTTGGCATCGTAGGTCTCCTGGTAGCGGACGGGATCCGGCGTGCCCGTCCCACTCCCGACGACCTTGTGCTCGGGAACGACGGCGCCGTTCCTCGAGGAAGGGAAACCCGTTCCGGTGTAGGGCCCTGCGGGGTCGTGGCGGTTCTCGGCCGCGGTGTTCCCTGAGACGGGTGTCGCGGATGCGGGGATCGGGTCGCCTCTGCTGTCGAGCATGTCGGAGGAGTAGGGCACCCGGGTGCGGGCCGCCAGGTCGGCGTCTGCCTCCACCCTGGTCTCGAAGAGAGGAGCGGCGGGGTCGTAGGCATTCCTTGCGGACACAATGCCGGCCGCGTCGATCGAGGTTGCGTAGTCTCCCCGCACTGCCTCGAACTTGGAGGCGGCATCCAGCCCGACGTGGTCCTGTGCGCGCGCGACGTAGCCCTGGATGTCAGGATAGGTCCCCGGTTCGGATTTCTGGACGAGGTCGAGCTTGGAGAGGACGGTGCCTTCGTCCACCGCTGCGATGTTCTCCCTGATGTAGGCCAGGCCCCGCTTGTCGACGGGGGTGAGCAACGGGTCATCTGCCCGCAGTTGCATCTTCTCCAGGAGGTCGTCCACGGTCCAGGGCTTCGTCCCCAGTTCGTCGGAGAAGAATGTGCGCGCCGCATCCCCGTCGAGCAGTCGGATCGCCTCCTCCTTGGCAGATGGCAACCTTCGCAGCAACCGGTCGGAGTACTTGGGTGTGAGCCACTTGCCGGTGACGTGCCCGGATCTCTCGGCAATCTCGGTGAGTCTGCGGGAGGGAGCGGTCAGCTTGTCCATGACGCCCCTGAGTCGATCGAGCAGTCGGTCGACGCGCTTCATGAGGTCGCTGAGGTTGTCGAAGGAACGCAGGAGGTCGTCCACCTTCGAGCCCAGACGGTTCACCCACTTGTTGACCGTTGCGACGATGTCGGAGATGATCTTCGGGGTTGCGAGTCCCAGGGTGAGGACCTCCTGGAGGGCGGCCGAGGCGAACTTCCCCACGATGTCGCCGATGGCATCGCGTACCAGGTCATGCACCACCTGGACCAGGGTCGAGGCAACAGTCAGTCCGGTCGAGATCCCTCCGGCCAGTCCCGATGCCATCGACAGGTGGTTCGCATGCTCACGCTGCAGCTGCTCATAGGCCCGGATCGTCTCCGCCTGTTGGGTTGACAGGGTGGAGTCCAGCGAACGCATGAGGGCATCAGCGCTTGCCTGGAGCGCGGCTGAGACTTTCGCCCACGTGGCAGCTCCTCCCGCGACCGCTCCGGCATCGCCGGTGAGCTCGTTGAGCCAGCTCTTCAGCGGGTCGACGTGGTCGAGGAGCCAGCCCACACCCATGGAGATGGCGGTGCCGATGGGGTCGAGGGCGGCGGCGATCAGATCCGCCCCACTGGCGAACACGGCCAGGGAACCGGACACCCAGTCCCCCTCCGTGATCGCAGTGGTGAGCTGTGCGCCGTCTTCGAGGAGGCGGGTTCCCGAGAAGGGGGTTGCCGTGTCGATGGGAGCTGCGACGAGTGGGTCGGAGGCGGAGGGATCCGTCGGGGTGGAGGCGGCACGTCCACGGATTCCGAAGACGTCAGTGCCCTCCTCACTCACCAGTTGCTCCTGAGGAGTGCGACCAGATCGTCATCATTGGTCTCGAATGCCTGCGCGGACTGCCTCAGTTGATCGGCGGAGTGGTTGAGCGCTCGCACGGAAGAGGCCATCATCTGCTGGGCCGCTACCGCGACCGGGGTGTACAGGGGAAGGAACAGCGGGGAACACATCAACCCGAAGGCGTTGTCCGGCAGGGCCTGCGTTGCGGCGGACTGGGCGGTTCCGACGGTGTCGGCGACACTGTCGGCCTCGTGCGCGGCCCTGCGCATGACCTCTGTCGAGATGTCAATGTCTGCCATGGCACTCACATTTCCATGAAGGAACGGCGGGTGCAAGGGGGTCCGGGTCATGGTCGCGTCCGCTCCATGACCCGTCGGCTTCCCCGCTCCCGACACCGAGGGCCGACGGGCCCCACCGGGCCCCACTCCGGATCCGCCCAGAGCGGAGCGGATGGCACCCCCGGACATCCTGGTGGTGGGCCAGGAACCTCCCCGGTGCCGGGTGCGCTCGGAGCGACTGCCCGTCACTAGAGTGTGGGGGACCCGGGCTGTGGCCTCGGAGGGGCCCGCGGATCCGGGTGGGTGGGAGGAGCGGCCGTGTTCACGCAGTTCGTGGTGTCCTCGATCGTGGGGACCGGAGTGGGTCTTGACGAGGCCCTGAGGGACGACCTGGCCGAAGCGTCCGGGATGCCGGACGCTCGGTCGTGGTGGGGGCGGCGTGTGGAGTCAGGTCGGAGGGGTCGTCGGGCGCACCGCTGGGCAGACATCCGTGCGGTGTTCCGGCTGGACTTCGAGGGCGAAGTCGCGGGGGAACGTGCCTCGGTGGATGGCCTCGCACCTGGTGGTGGTGTCACGGTGTCACTGTGGAACCCGAGCGAGGGCCTGGAGTCCCGTCTGCGTTCCTGGGGCCTGAGGATGGACGTCGAGCACTATGGGGCGCACCTGTGGCAGGGCGTGGTGCCACTGTCGGCCGTGAGCCGTCTGCGGGTGGATGTGCAGAGGATCTTCCCCTGCCCTCCGGGTGTCCCGGGGTGGTGGACGGGGCGTCATGAGGTGGACCCTGCGGAGGTGCTGGGCGCGGGGGCGATGCCGCTCCGCGAGGTGGCGTTGTCGATGCCCGAGGAGTGGGAGGCGGGGTTCTACCGGCCCGACCTGGTGGGCGGTGAGCCTGCTGCGGCCGGTGGGGACGCGTGGGGAGCGATACCGGGAGCGCGCGCAACGACGACATGGACCGAGGAGCGGTGGCGCGCGGAGCTTCCTCCCCTGCAGTACTGGATGCTGCGTGCAGGTCGGGTCGGAGTCCCTTCGCGACGCACCGAGGAGCCCGTCCCGGGTGACATCGTGTGCGCCGTCTGTGCCGAGATGCTCGTCCCCCGCGGAAGGTGGCACTGGTCCGCCCTTCCCCGGTCGGCACGCTTCTGGGTGAAGGAGCACCGCCTCGTGGTCTCGGCGCGACCACTGCACGTGGACTGGGAGCGCCAGTACTGGAACAACCAGGACTGGGTGGGGTCGTGCCCGTGCTGCGGGTGTGTCCTGGCCAGGATGTCGCCTCCCCGGTGGCGGCCGGGGGAGGAGGACCACCCCTTCATCATCCCCGCCGAGGGTGCCGTGGCGACCTCCGCCTGAGGACGGTGCCACCGGGTCCACAGGAGTGCCCGTCGACCCCACCCCTTCCACAGGAGTGCCCGTCGACCCCACCCCATCCACAGGCACCCGGCCCCGGGAACGCGAGAATCGGGGTTCCCTCCCTAGCGTTGCGGCATGGACCTCCTACGCAGGCGGCGCCTGCGCCGCATCACCCAGGCCGTCTACGACGGGGCCGCAGCCGGGCGCGGTGACGACGTCGAACGGCAGGGGACCCGGTGGCTGCCGGGTCCCGTTTCGGTGCTCACCCTGGTCGTGGTCCTCCTGCTCATTGCGGGTGGGTCCCTGTGGCGCGCGGGTGTCAGCCCCGTGCAGGCTCCTCTCACCCCGGGCACCGCGGTCCCGGATGCGGGCGGTTCCCTCCAGTCCGGTGGCCTCCAGTCCGGTGGGCCCGACGAGGGCGACGCCGCCTTCCCTGACGGCGGCGCGGGGGAGGCGCGGACCCAGGCACCGGGGGGAGGGGCCGGAGGCGACCCGACGCAGGGTGGGGATGTGGCGGATCCCTCGGGCGAGACCGCGGTCATCGTCTACGTGACGGGTGAGGTGGAGGTTCCCGGGGTCGTGGAACTGCCCGGCGGCTCACGGGTGGTCGATGCCCTGGAGCGAGCAGGTGGGACCACGCAGGTGGCGGACCTCGATGTCCTCAATCTTGCGCGGGTGGTGGTCGACGGGGAGCACATCGTGGTGTGGGCCCAGGGGGAGGTCCCACCCGGCGCGGCCGGGAGCGGTTCCCCGGGTGCGGGCGGGAGCAGCACCGGAACGGCCCCGGGTGCTGCGGGTGATGGCGCCTCTGCCTGCGTGGACCTCGCCACAGCGGACTCCCAGGCTCTGCAGGCACTCGATGGGGTGGGGCCAGCACTGGCGGGGCGGATCCTCGCCTACCGCGAACAGGTCGGGGTCCTCACCTCTGTCGAGCAACTCGACGAGGTTCCCGGCATCGGACCGGCACTGGTCCAACGGATCTCGGTGGGGGTGTGCGCGTGAGCATGACGACGGGCGGACCCACGGGCGGGCCCGCGGGTGTGCGCCGGGCACCCTCCATGGTGGATCTCCGGCTGCTCCCGGCTGGCGTGTGCGTGTGGTCGGCTGGTCTGCTCACCACGGGCGGGTTCCTGGGGGTGGGGACGTCCCGGGCGGCTGCGGCAGTGGCGGCGCTCGCGGCCCTCCTGCTCGCCGTGTGGTGGAGGGTGGGGACACGCTCGCGGCCCCGCGGCGGTGCACATGCGCTCACTCCCTCCGGGTCGCTCCGCCTGGCCGGAGTGGTGTGCGCGACGAGCCTCGCCTGTGCCCTCCTCGTGGGCTCCCAGGCATTGCTCTCCCATGGGCGTGACCCGGCGGTCCGCCTGGTGGCGGCGGGCACGACCTCGGTGAGCGTGGAGGCGGAGCTGACGTCGGATCCGGCCCCCATGTCCTCCCGGTGGGCACAAGGGCCTCACGTGGTGGAGCTGCGCCTGCACTCCGTTGCCCCGGCCTGGGAACCACCCACCTCGGTGGCGTCGCCCTCGTCGGTGCGCATGCTGGCACAGGGGAAGGGATGGCAGGGCCTGGCGCGCGGGGATGTCGTAGCGCTGCGGGCACGGGTGGATGCGGGCTTCCGGGCCGAAGCGCCGTGGGCGGGGACCCTGCGCGGAGACGACCCGGAGTTGCTCCTGCGGCCCGATGGCTGGCGGGGATGGGTGCGTGGGCTCCGCGCCGAGCTGGTGCGGGTGAGCGCGGGGCTGGAGGCCCAGGGCAGGGCACTCGTGCCGGGCATGGCGATCGGGGATGACAGGCTCCTGGAGGACGACCTGCGCGAGGACATGCTGACCTCCTCCCTCACACACCTCACGGCCGTGTCGGGCTCGCACGTGGCGATCATGCTCGGTGTCGTCGTGGCAGTGGCCCCCGGACGTGGCGCCTGGCGGGCAGGTGCCGCTCTCGTGACGATGGCCGTCCTCGTCGCGGTGGTCGGGCCCGAGCCGTCAGTGGTCCGCTCAGTCTCCACTGCGGGGGTCGGGGTGGTGGGCCTCCTGGTACGCCGACCGGGCCAGGCGCAGTCGGCGCTGTGTGCGGTGGTCGTTGTGGTGCTGCTGGTGGATCCGTGGTCGGCGCGGTCCTTCGGATTCGCGCTCTCGGTCCTGGCGACGTGGGGTGTGGTGGGTCCGGCTGTCTCCTGGCAGCGGCGGATGGAAGGGGTGGTGGAGGCGCGCTCGCGATGGGGGCGTGTGCTGGGGAGGTTCGCACCGGTGGTGGTCGTCCCCGTCGCCGCGCAGGTGATGGTCGCCCCCGTCCTCGTCCTCCTCAACCCGTGGCTGCCCCTGTGGGGAGCCGTGGCGAATGTGGCCGCAGCCCCGGCGGTCGCCCCGGCCTCCCTGCTCGGCATCGCGGCCGCCGCCGTGGCGTGGTGGTGGCCCGAGGGCGCGACCTGGCTGTGCCAGGCCTCGTCGCTGTTCACCGGGTGGATCGCGGGTGTCGCCTCGGCGGTGGCCGACTGGCCGGGCGCCCGCATGCCGTGGCCCGGTGGGGTGGGAGGCGCCCTCGCCCTGACTGCTCTGGTCGCCCTCGTGGCTGCACTGGTGCATCTGGGGCGTCGGCGGCGGGGGAGTCTCCCCGACGTGGACGACCCTCCGACGGACGTCGCCACGACGGGGGAGGGGGGACACCCCACCCCAGGAGCCCGTGGTGCGTGGGAGACTGTCCTGCGTCCCACGCACGGCGCGGGGGAGCTCGGGTGACATGAGGAGGTCGACGATGGCAACACGTCGTGGCGGGTCGGCGCCGACCCCCATCACGCTGGCTCCTGTGGTCCTGGTCAGGGGATCCGAGGGACTGCTCGCTGATCGCGCGATGGACCGGCTCCGCCACCTCGCACTCGAGGCGGATCCCGCCACGGAACGCACCGACATCCCGGCGGCCGCCTACCAGCCCGGCCAGCTCGACGTCTACACCTCCCCGTCCCTGTTCGGGGAGTCCCGCATGCTCGTGGTCCCCGACCTGGAGGCCATGTCGGACGCCCTGCTCACCGACCTGCTGACCTATGTCGCCGCCCCGGCACCGGACGTGTGGGTGTTGCTGCGGCACAACGGGGGCACGCGGGGCAAGAAGCTGCTCGACGCGATCGCCCGCGCGGGCTTTCCGGTCATCGCCGCCGACCCGCTGAAGAGCGCGCGGGACAAGCTGGACCTCGTCACCTCTGACGTCAGGACGGCCGGGCGGGCCATCGACCAGGACGCCGCCCAGGCACTGGTGGACGCCCTGGGCAATGATGTGCGTTCCCTGGCAGCCGGGGTCGCCCAGCTCGTCAGCGACGTCGAGGGGCGCATCACCCTGGCGGATGTCCACCGCTACCACTCCGGACGCGTGGAGGCCACGGGCTTCGAGGTGGCCGATGCCGCCATCGGTGGTCACACCGCCCAGGCCCTGACCCTCCTGCGCCACGCCTTCGAGACGGGCACGGACCCCGTCCCCCTGGTGGCGGCGCTGGCCATGAAGCTGCGCGCCATGGCGAAGGTGTCGGTCGCGGGGGGCGGGGGTCCGGGCAGGTTGGGCATGGCGCCGTGGCAGGTGGAACGCGCCCGCCGTGAACTGCACGGGTGGGAGGACTCGACGCTTGCGCGCGCCATCACCGCAGTGGCCGTGGCGGACGAGGAGGTCAAGGGTCTCTCGCGGGACCCCCAGCGCGCCGTCGAGAAGTGCGTCATGACGATCTGCCTGCTCAGGGGCACGCGCCGCTGAGCCCAGCATCCCTCTTCCTCCCCAACGCCGAAGATGCTCTGTTGTGCCCTTACGGCCCGCTCAGTTCTTGGGGGTCGGTCCGCTCAGTTCTGCCCTTGAGGTCCGCTCTTCTTCACCTGGGTCCGGGCACCTCCCGCCGGGCACGAGGAGCGGTGCACACCTGCCGGGCGTCAGCAGTCGAACGCCGTCCGCCGCCTGGCCCCGCCACCGGACACCCACCGTCCTCCACAGACAACGGGAGGGGACGGACCCTCAGGTCCGTCCCCTCCCGGGAAGTGCGTGTGGCAGTCTGCTCAGATCGAGGCGACGCGCTTGGCCAGCTTCGACTTGCGGTTCGCCGCCTGGTTGCGGTGAATGACGCCCTTCGAGACGGCCTTGTCGAGCTTGCGGGACGCGACCTGCAGCGCCTTCTCCGCAGCTTCCTTGTCGCCGGCCTCGACGGCCTCGCGCGTCTTGCGCACGTGGGTCTTCAGCTCTGACTTGACGGCCTGGTTGCGCACGCGACGCTTCTCGTTGGTGCGGATCCGCTTCATCTGGGACTTGATGTTGGCCACAGTCGGGATTCTCCTTGGTTCGTGGACAGTAAGGGTCGGTGAGGGCTGTGCCACCACGGGGACTGGGACGTGGGGACATCCGCAAACCATGGCGACCAGACCCCCCGCCCGACCGGGCTGGGAGTCCGACCATCGAGTCTACACGGGTGCCTGTGGGTGCTGCCATCCCCGAGGGCCCCCGGGCGCGTGAACACCGTCACGGCTTCCCCCCGGGCAGGTCCCGAGACTCGTCACCAGGTCACAGTCGCCCCGAGGCCTCGGCCACTGTCCGCATGCCCGCCACGACCTTGTCGAAGGTGGCCCGGGGCAGCGTGGCGCCCTCGCGCCGGACCTCACTGCCCTGCACCCACAATGCGCGATCCAGTCGCACCTCCGAGGGTCGCCCTTTCGGGTCCCACGCACCCGTGCCGATGTCGACCCAGTGGCGTCCGTTGCGCGCCTCCTGGGCCGCGTCGCGGTCGTGGTCCTTCGACGTCATCTGGGCGACGTACACACCTTGGCCGGAGCGGCCCAGCACGACGACGGGGCGGTCCTTCCCCTGCGTGGCGTCCTCCTGGTAGGGCACCCACGTCCACACGACCTCGCCCGGGTCGGCGTCCCCGTCGGGTGAGGGGTCGTAGGCGACGTGCGCGAGCGCTTCGCCCAGCGGGACCTCGCGGATGGTGGCGTGGGCGCCCGCGGTGGGTGCAGGGGTGGTGGCGCGCGGACGAGGGCGGGGCTGACTCCCCGTCGTCTCCGTGTGTGTCCGGTTCCTGTCCACCTTGGTCGAGGTGCGGGCGGAGCTGATGAGGGACCCGATCAGTGCCGCGCCGGCGGCGCGGAGGATCCGGGTGAGTGCGTCGGTCACGTGAGCGACCCTAGGTCATGTTCCCCGGCCCCGGGCTCTGGTCGTGAAGATGTCCCGAGGGGTGGGAGATGGGGTGAGGAGTGCTCCGGGTCCGGGGATCCGCGGGGCGCGGCGTCGGCGTCCAGGTCGCGCGGGTTGACGGGCCAGGCCTGTCCGTCGGTGCGGAGGCGGTCGTGGACGAGGGCGAGAGTCCCGTGCTCGCCGGACTCAGACGTGACCAGCGACCATTTCGAGGCGGGAGGCCCCTCCTCCAGCAACCGTGCGCCACCCCTGAGGATCTCGGGAACGACCATCAGTGACAGTCTGTCCACCCGGTCTGCGGTCAGGAGGGGCTTGATCACACTCGCACTCGCGAACACGACGATGTCGCCGCCGTCCTCATGCTTCAGGCGATCGACCACGTCCTCGGCTGCTTCGTCGACGTCCCGGGTGCGCTCCCAGGGGGCCTCGGTCAGTGTGCTCGACAGCACGACCTTCTCGGTGTCACGCAGCCATGCCCTGTAGGTTCGGTCAGGCGGGTCTGCGTCCTCCTGATCGGCGACCTTCGACCAGAACGGGACAGAGCCCTCGGCATTGGTGCTCCTGAGCAGTGCAGTCGTCGCCGAATTCCAGACCTCGGTGAGGTGATCGCGCGCGAGGTCGCTGACCGCGTAGGGCAGGAGCCATGCCATGTCCTGGAACTCGCCGGGACCCTGGCAGTACCCGTCGACGCTGCGGGAGTACCTCCCACCCCGTCCCTCTCCCCGCGGGGCCCCTCGACCAGGAAAACCCGAGGCTAGCTGGTGAGGAGGACCAGTGCGGAGATGATGGCAGTCGTCGCCGTGACGGGGACGACCAGCGCGGTGGCGATGAACAATGCGAGTGTGGGTCGCGCGTCCCTCTCCAACCACGGTGCCGAGGCGGAGTCGCCCACCCAGGTGCGGGCAGCGCGCTGGGCGGCCTCGACACGCGGGAGGGGAGTGGGACGGCGCAGGTCGAACTCGGCGCGAGCCGCGCGCCAGTCGGATTCCCGACCCAGGGAGTTCCCGCGCTGCCGCGGGTCCGTCGTCACGAGCACGGTCGAACCCCCCGAGCGTGGTGCCCGGCCGAGCTCGCGAACCAGGCGGTGCCGGTCGAACGCAAGTGCACACACGATCACGACGGCCACCAGTGCGACGACCAGGGGGATCCAGGATCCGACGCCGTCGCGGGCGCGCACCACGAGTGCGCCGAGCACGGCGCAGGAGAGGGTCGTGAGTCCGGCGAGCGCGATGAGCACGGCACCCCCCGCGCTGGTCAGCTGGGCCAGGACACGCGAGAGTCTCTCGGGACCGCTCGCGTTCTCCGTCGCTTCCATCGGTTCTCTCCTCCGTCCACCCTGCGGCCCGCGCGCCGTTGTTCCAGGTCTGCGGTTCCCGGCCCGGGTTCCTGGTCCCATTGTCCCCGCCCCGGGACGGCGTCGCACGGGCTCAGGTGTGCTCGGACTCAGCTCGTGCCCCGGCCTTGGTGCGGGCACGGTTCGGGCACAGGGCCCGGCCCTCCCGATCCCGGTGTGTGGCGCGCTCGGAGGTCGAGGGCGGTCTGGTCGGGGCCCGGGGCCACGCGCCCCGGCAGCCCGGTCTCCTCCGGTGTCCACAGGCAGGACAGATCCCCATCCACAGAACTCGCCGCCCCGCCCTCGTCGGGGAAGTCCTGTGTCACGCTCGACCTGACCGGAGCAGCACGGAGTGTTATGGACCAGGAGGAAGTGGACATGAAGGCCAGGACACCACAGGACGGGCCGCTGACCCGCCACATGATGCCGACAGTGGGCAAGATCGGTGAGCACGTCGAGGGGCTTTCGGAGGCGCTGCGCAGCGCGGACCTCGGGGACCTCGAGTCTGCAGTCGCCCAGGTCGAGGAGATCCTGGACCGGGGGGACGCGAGCGTTGACGCCGCCCTGTACCTGCGCAAGCACCTCGTCGACTGGTTCGGGCGGATGGGGATGGCGGGGGAGTCCCGCCGCATCGCCACGGTCGCCGCCGAGGAGGCCCGCGTGCACCTGGGGCAGCGCCACGAGATGACATTGGTCATGCGCAGTTCGGAGCTCTACTGGATGTGCATGAGTGGCTACGACGACGTGGCCCAGAAGCGTTTCCCGGAGCTGATCCGCGACGTCGAGAAGCGCCTGGGTCCCCGCGACCCCTTGGCCTGGGCGGTGAGGACGAACTCGGCGATGCCCCTCAAACGCGCGGGTGACTTCGCCGGTGCCGCACGCGTGTACCGGCGTCTCCTCCAGGACATGTCCGGGGTCCTCGACGACACCGACATGCTGGTGATGACCACCCGCGACAACTTGGCGGAGGTCCTGGCCGGGGACGGGCGCTACGAGGAGTCCACACGACTGTACGAGGCCCTCCTGGTGGACATGCTCGCCATGTCCCGGGTGGGGGACCGTCGGGTGCTGCGCCTGCGCGACGAGATCGCGGCCAATGCCTTCTGCGCCGGAGACTTCGGGCGTGCTCGGGAGCTGTGGGGGGTGCTGGCCGAGGACTGCCGTCGCCACCTGGGCGAGTGTGACCCGGAGACGGCGCGGCAACGCACGCTCCAGATCCTTCTCGCCGTCGAGCAGGACGACCCGGAGGCAGTGGTGCACTGGTGCCGGGTCCTCCTCGACAACCTGCCCGAGGACTTCGAGCGCGAGGACGTCGAGGGGTTCCGCGAGGTGATGCGCACCTACTCCGAACGCTGCGGGAACGGTGAGCGCTCCCATGGGTGGGAGGGATCCTCCGTCAGCACGGTCTCGGAGGATGGTCCGGGCGAACGCTCCGCCGAGGATGTCGGCGAGGGCGTGGCCGAGCGCGCTGACGGGAAGGCAGCGGAGCGTGTGGCTGAGGGGGAGGAGGGGCGAGTGGACGAGGGCGACGCCGCCTGACCTCCCGACCCGTTGCTCGCTGAGGTCCGTCCTGCGGTGGTGCGGGGTCCGTTCCGCCGGGGTGGGGTCCGACACTGCGGAGCGCGGCGGAGGGCCCCATGTGGTGCGTACCCGGACTTGCGCGAGGGCGCCTCCGTGAGCTCGGGGGACTCAGCCGGAGGATGCGTCACGCATGCGCATGCGCACGAGGTCAGCCAGCTCGTCGGGGGAGAGACCCAGAGGGCGTGCGGCCTGGACGAGGGAGCCCAGTGCGACCTCGAACGCCCGG
>JBQEKJ010000022.1:0-16282 GCA_052103835.1 Pauljensenia sp. | reverse complement strand
GGCTCTCCCCGCCGCTCACCGTGAGCGAATCCGATGTGGTCTTCGCCTGCGACGCGCTGGCCGGAGCCGTGGACGAGCTGGCAGGGGGCGGGCGATGAGTCCGGCGGCGAGGCCGGCAGCGAGGCCCCGCACGGTCGTGCTGGCCCCGGACTCCTACAAGGAGTCCCTGGACGCCCTCGCAGCCTGCCGGGCGATGGAGCGCGGCGTGGCCGAGGCCTGGCCGGATGCCCGCTGCGTGTGGCGCCCCATGGCCGACGGAGGCGAGGGGACGGTGGACGCCGTCGTCCGGGCGGGCGCGGCGCGCGCGGTGGAGGTCGTGGCCCACGACGCGGTGATGCGACCGCGGCGCGCCAGGATCGCCTGGGACGCGGGCTCCGGCACAGCGGTGGTGGAGGCCGCCCAGGGGCCGGGCCTGGAACACGTCGGGGTGCGGGAGCGCGACATCTGGGGCGCGACCTCGGTGGGTGTGGGGGAGATGGTGCTGGGTGCGCTGGACCTCGGCGCACGCAGGATCGTCATCGGGCTGGGCGGCAGTGCCAGCAACGACGGGGGTGCGGGGATGTTGGCGGCGCTGGGGGTGCGCTTCCGCAGGGCGGGTGCCGACGAGGGCGGGGCCGGTGACGAGGGCGGCTCCGTGGGTGAGAGCTGGAGCGGTGTGCCCGTGGGGCCGCGAGAGCTCATCGACCTGGAGTCACTGGAGCTGGCGGGGCTGGACCCGCGACTGGTGGACGTGGAGGTCATTGCCGCCACGGACGTCACCAATCCCCTGCTGGGCCCGAGGGGCGCCACGGAGGTCTTCGGGCCCCAGAAGGGGGCCTCGCCGGAGGACGTGGTTCTCCTGGAGGACGTCCTCGGGCACCTGGCCGACCTGGGTGCGCAGGCGTGTGGTCATGACCGGCGCGACGAGTCGGGTGCGGGGGCGGCGGGTGGTCTGGGGTGGGCGTGCCTGCAGTTCCTGGACGCGGTGGTGCGGCCCGGCGTGGAGGTGGTGGCGGAACTCGTGGGCCTGGCGGATGCCGTCCACGGCACCGATCTGGTGCTGACAGGTGAGGGGTCGGTGGATGCCCAGACCCTGGACGGCAAGACACCCCTGGGCGTCGCCCGCATTGCCCAGGATGCCGGTGTCCCGGTGGTCGTCATCGCGGGGCGCGTGGGGCCGGGTGCCGAGCGGCTGGTGGAGCATGGCGTGGCTGCCGTGGTGCCCATGGTGCGGGAGGTGGGTCCGTTGGAGGAAGTGCTCGCTGCGGGAGAGGGGAACCTGGCGGCAGCGGCGGGGACCGTGTGCCGGCTCATCGACATCGGTGAGGTGGTGCGGAGGTGAGAGAGGCGGGACACCCGGTGAAGGATGTCCCGCCTCATCACATGGTCGGGGTGGCGGGATTTGAACCCACGGCCTCTTCGTCCCGAACGAAGCGCGCTACCAAGCTGCGCCACACCCCGTGCGACCGCTCAAGTATAGCGATGGGCGCGAGGTGAGCCAAAACGTCCGTTGCGCCAGCAGTGCAGGATCCGTCACAGCGACGGTCGCCAGACACACCCGCCGAACGGTGGAGTTCCTGCCGAACGGTGGGGGTATACCGCCTCATCTCGTTGAGAAGTCCACCGTACGGCGGGGATGCTGGGCGAGAACTCGGAGACGCAGCTGTCGGAGGGCGTCTCGGGGTAGAGCTGAGGAGTGCTTCGAGGGTCCGTGGAGGCGTGCCTCGAGCATTCTTTGGGGCGTGCCTCGGAGGTGAACTGAGGCGTGCCTCGACAGGGGAGGTCAGTCGACGGGACGCAGGTGGATCACGGAGACCTCGGGCCGCGTCGCGATGCGCAGAGGAACGAAGGGGGAGGTCCCCAGTCCTGCTGAGACGTGCAGCTGGGTGCTGGTGCGGCCCGAGTACCAGGTGTGCAGCCCCTTGGCGTAGCGCCGGGGGAGGTCGCAGTTGGTGACGAGGGCGCCGTAGAACGGTAGGCCGAGCTGTCCGCCGTGGGTGTGCCCGGCCAGGACGAGGTCCGGCTCCTCCCGGGTGAAGCCGTCGACGACTCGCAGGTAGGGAGCGTGGGTGACCGCGAGACGCAGTGCGCGCGGATCACCCCAGGAGACCTCCGGATCCGGGATCCGGTCGCGATCCAGGTGGGGGTCGTCCACACCGATGAGGCTGACCGTCTGGTGGTCCACCGGCGCGTCGCCTCCGGCCCCGATGGGAATGTCGAGGGTGGCTGCCCGGTTGGACAGGTCCACCCACCCGGCGCCCGTGAAGTCGGAGACGATCTCATGCCACGGGAGGTCCGGTCGCAGGTGCTGGTCGCGGTCCAGAGGTGCGTGCCCGGGGTGCGCGGTCCTCGTGGTGGCACTCCCCGTGGGATCGTCCGCCTCGATCAGTCCCTCCACCAGACCGCGCTTGAGGTCGAAGGAATCGTCGGCCAGGCGGGGGTCCCGGCGCAGGTAGGCCGTCCAGTTCTTGAAACGGGGCGAGTAGTAGTCGTTCGAGCCCAGCACGAATGCGCCGGGCAGGTGCAGGAAGGGCGCGTAGGCGGCGCGGACCAGGTCCAGTCCGTCCGCGGACCCCAGGTTGTCCCCCGTGGAGACCACCATGTCCACGTCCTCGGTGCGCGCGACACGCGCCAGGAAGTCCACGAGGAACTCCTGACCGGGGTAGAGGTGCAGGTCAGAGATCTGGAGGATCCGGATTCCCCGCATCCCGGGAGAACCCTGGACCGGTACGTCGATGTGTCGCACGACGGGGAAGTGGCGCTCCAGCTGGCCCCACGCGACCGTCGCGGCACCGGTCAGTGCGGCTGTGCCGAGCGCGATGCCCAGGGCCCGACCCCGGGCGATGAGGCCACGAGGTGCCAGCGAGGGGCGGTCGGCCAGCTCGTCCAGGCTCAGCGGCGCGACGGCACGGGGCTTCGCCGCACGGGGGTCAGCGATCGGCACGGCGGAGGGTTCCGGGCTGATGCGGGGCATCAGTCGTCATCCCCTTGGTCGCCGTCCCCGTTCTGCTGGTTCTGGCCCTGGTTCTGGCCCTGTTGGTCGTCATTGCCGGTGGTGGCGTTCGATGTGGTCGTCGGGGTCGGTGTGGCCACAGGCTGGTTGCCGATGAACACATCAGGCATGGCCGAGGCCGCAGTTCCTGCCAGTGCTGCGCTCATGTACGGGGCCCAGATGTACTCACCGACCGTCGAACCGTAGGGGACGGAGAAGTACGTGCCCGAGACCGTGACATTGTTGATGCTCGTCGAGGAGGCCGCCCCGTTGCCCATCCATGCTGCGGTGGCCAGTTCATTTGTGTAACCGACGGTCCACGTGTTCGAGTTGTCGTCGGTGGTACCGGTCTTCGCAGCGAATGTGCGCCCGTCGGACAGGGTGATGCCCTCAGAGTTGTAGTACTGCTGGACGCTCTTGGTCAGAAGGGTGGTCACCTGCTGGGCAACCGTCGAGTCCAGGACCTTCTTGCAGGAGGGCGCGTACTCCTTGAGCACGTTCTCGTCCCGGTCGGTGACCTTGGAGAGGCTCTGCGCGGTGCACTGGACACCGTCGTTGGCGAGGGCGGCCACCACGGACGCCATCTGCAATGGAGACGTGGAGCCCGACCCGATGATGTTGGCCGGTGCGGCATCGATGACGGATCCGTCCGCCTGGGTGACGCCCATGTCTGCAGCGGTCTGGAAGATGTTGCAGAAGTCCAGCTTCGTGGACATGTTGATGAACGCCTGGTTCACCGACAGGCCGGTTGCCCTGATGACATTCATGGCCCCGTCCTTCCCGGCGAGGTCGGTGACCCGGTAGGGATTGGGAGTGAACCGTATCGTCTGGCCGCTGGAGCAATTGAACTCGGTCTGGTAGTAGTCGCGGCTTGCCCGCCCAACCGTCTCGTAGGCGCCGTGACTCTCCTTGAACCACTCCATGAGGGTGAAGATCTTGAAGGTCGACCCCACCTGGAACGTACCGCTGGAAGCGAAGTTGTACATGGTGGTCGAACCGTCACCACTGTCCGCACCGTAGTTCGTGTTCTGCGCCATGGAGACGATGTTGCCGGTACCGGGATCGATGGAGGTGATGACCCCATTGACCTTGCCTGACGTGGAGGAAGTCGGGTTGGCGTTGTTCAGGGTGGCGACGGCAGCGTCCTGCTTGCCCTTGTCGATGGTCGTGTGGATCGTCAGTCCACCGCTGTTGAGCAGGCGGAGTCGATCCGCCCGCGTGTCCCCGTAGGTCGAGTCGCTGAGGAACTCCTCGTAGGCGTAGTCACAGAAGTAGGCCATGTCTCCTGCGCCGCTGCATCCCTGCGGCTTCTCATCCGGGTTGAGCATGGACTCCACCGAGGTCGCCACGATCTCGTCGTGTTCCTCCTGGGTGATGACACCCTCTTCGAGGAGGACACCGGCCACGGTGTCACGCCGGTCCTGAGCGGCATCGGGATAGGTCAGAGGGTTGTACTCCACAGGGGACTGGACCAGTCCTGCCAGCAGGATGGCCTCCGACATCGTCAGGTCGTTGGCCGACTTCGAGAAGTACAGGCGGGAGGCTGCCTCCACCCCGTAGGTGGTCGGACCGAAGGGAGCGATGTTGAGGTACCCGGTGAGGATCTGGTCCTTCGACATCTCCGTCTCCAGCGCCATGGCGTACTTCGCCTCACGCAACTTGCGCTCCGGGGTCTGTTCGGTCGCCGCGATGACCTGGTCCGGATCACCCTCCTGCTGGCCCTTCTCCAGGAGCATGTTGCGCACGTACTGCTGCGTGATGGTCGAGGCGCCCTGGGTGCCACCGTCATCCGTGAGGTTGTTGACCAGTGCGCGTGCCATGCCCTCGGGGTCGATCCCATGGTGCTGGTAGAAGCGCTTGTCCTCCACGCCGACGATCGCCTTCTTCATGACGTCGGCGATCTTGTCGGAGGGCACCACGATGCGGCGCTTGTCGTAGAAGCGGGCGATGACGTTGTTGGAGGAGTCCAGCATGACCGACTCCTCGGCCGGCTGGACGATCTGGAGGTCGGCGGGGAGGTCCTCGAAGACGGAGGGGACCGTCTTGGCGACCACGCCTGCGGACCCCGCCAGGGGGACCATCAGTCCGGCCCCCAGCACGCCGGTGAGGCCGGCGACCGAGAGGAAGGCCAGCAACAGGGCGACCAGCTGGACGGGCGTGACCGAACGGGAATGGGGCGACGACATGACCCAAGGATACGTGGAGGGTCCCCCATGTGGGCTTCCTGCCCCACTTGCACAGGAAACCCGCCGGTCACGGCACACTCCGGGATTGGAGTTCCCCGCCCGGTGTGTGTAGGGTCACACATGTGGAGGTCGTGGGCGACCCGATACGGAGTGGAACATGAGCACAGTCGATGATGACCAGAGTTGGGCAGCGCGGGCCCTGTGTGCGTCCGCCGAACCCGATGCACTGTTCGTTCAGGGAGCATCCCAGCGTCAGGTGCGGATGCGCTGCATGGCATGCGAGGTCCGGCTGGAGTGTCTGGCCGATGCCCTGCAGGCGGAGGCGAACTTCGGGGTGTGGGGAGGGCTCACCGAGCGTGAGCGCCGCGCCCTGCTGCGTCACTTCCCCGCTGTCGAGGACTGGGGTGAGTGGCTGGCGGAGTCCGAGGACCCGCTTGCCCAGGAGCTGCGCTCCCCCCGGGTTCCCCGGGTCCTCGCCCACGTGCGTGCCTGAGAACGACCCCGGTGGAGCCGGTGCTCCGCCCTGTGACGCGGATAGGATGACGTCATGACCACATGGGAGTACTCGACGATTCCGCTGCTGACCCACGCCACCAAGGCGATCCTCGACCAGTGGGGCCAGGATGGCTGGGAGCTGGTCCAGGTGATTCCCGGCCCGATGGGCTCGGACAACCTGGTGGCCTACCTCAAGCGTCCCATCGAGTGACGCAGGTCTGAGTCCGGTCCCGACCCGGGTGTCCCATCCGGTGGCGTGGTGCCTCTCCGGGCGGCACCTCCCGGCGGACGACACTTCCCGGACCGGATCGTCCGGACGCAGAAGACCGCCCCCGACCCCGATGAGGGGGCGGGGGCGGTTCCGTGTGGTCTCAGCGGGCGCGTCGGGCCAGACGATCGACGTCCAGCAGGGTGACGGCGCGGCCCTCCAGGCGGATCCATCCACGCGAGACGAAGTCGGCCAGTGACTTGTTGACCGTCTCGCGGGAGGCACCGACGAGCTGGGCCAGCTCCTCCTGGGTGAGGTCGTGGGGCACATGGACGCCCTCGTCTGTGGGGGTGCCGAAGCGGTCGGCCAGGTCCAGCAGCGCCTTGGCCACGCGGCCGGGGACGTCGGAGAAGACCAGGTCGGAGAGGGACTCATTCGTGCGGCGCAGGCGCTGGGCGAGGGCGCGCAGCATGTGCTTGGCCAGCGTCGGGTTCGAGTCCAGGATCGTCATGAGGTCCTGGTGGTCCAGGTAGAGCAGCGTCGCGGGCGACACGGCTGTGGTCGTGGTCGAGCGCGGGCCCGGATCGAAGAGCGTGAGCTCACCGATGATCTCGCCGGGGCCGAGGACGGCCAGCAGGGACTCGCGTCCGTCGCTGGAGGTGTGCCCGAGCTTCACCTTGCCCTCGGTGATGATGTAGAAGCGGTCGCCGAGGTCACCCTCGTCGAAGAGGGTCTCCCCACGCCGCAACGTCGTGCGTCCCATCTTCGACTGCAGTGCAGACTGCTGGGCCTCGTCGAGGCCGTCGAAGAGGGGTACCTGTCCGATGATGTTGCCGTCAGGGAACATGTCTCTCCAAACTCCGTTTCTGTGTTCAGGTCCGGGTCCGGGGGTCGGTTCCCGACCGGATGACGCCCATTGTGTCTCAGGTGTGACCCTCGCCACCACTCCTTGGGGTGAGTGTGCCACACGCCATCACCCCTATTATGCCTGCGTGGACCACTCACCAGCACATTCACGCGCCCTCGAGGTGGTCCGCCGCCTGCACGCGACCTATCCGGACGCCCACACGAGCCTCGACCACACCTCCGCCTTCGAGCTGCTGGTGGCCACCGTGCTCTCCGCCCAGACCACGGACGCGCGCGTCAACACGGTCACCCCGGAACTGTTCCGGCGCTGGCCCGATCCCGTTGCGCTGGCCGGCGCCGACCCTGGGACGGTGGAGGCCGTGGTGCGCCCCCTCGGGTTCCAGCACCGGCGCGCGGGACAGGTGGTCGCCCTCGCAGGTGCCCTGGTCGCGGACTTCCAGGGGGATGTGCCCGCCGATGCGCGCTCCCTGGAGTCCCTGCCCGGCGTGGGGCGCAAGACCGCCAATGTCGTGCGCGGCAACTGGTTCGGGGAGCCCGCCCTCACCGTGGACACCCACGTGGGCCGCCTGGCCCGCAGACTGGGGTGGACGAGGGCGACCGACCCGGCACGGGTGGAGCGCGACGTGTGCGCACTGCTGCCCGGCATCGACTGGACCCAGCTCTCCCACGAGATGATCTGGCACGGCAGGGAGGCGTGCCATTCCCGCACCCCTGACTGCGCACACTGCGTGCTGGCGGACCTGTGTCCCTCGGCGGGCGCCCTGTCCTGAGCCACGGGGCGGGGGACGCCATACCGGTGCTCGTGCGGGGCACCTCAGGAGGCGGACCTGGGTGTCGAGGCTGCCGACCCGCTCAGTGTTCGCGCGGGGGAACCTGGGCGAGGTGGCGCAGGATCTCGGAGGAGAGCTCCTCGGGGGACTCCTCGGGGGGGAAGTGTCCGCAGCCGGGCAGGGAGCGGGCCGAGAACCGGCCCCGAACCCAGCGTGGATCACCGTGGAAGTCCGTCGGACGCGCCGAGCCGTCCTGGGCGCCACGCACCGACAGCACGGGGACGGCAACGGGCGTGGCGAGGGCGCGGCGGGCCGCCAGGGAGAGATGGCGGGCCGCTGAGAACGAGTCGATGGCGGCGGAGGCGGCGAAGGGTCGTGTCAGTGCGGCCTTGTAGGGTCCTGTCCGGCCCAGCAGCCTGCTGCGGTTGCGCGGCGCCGCCCACTGCCGGATGACGCCGTCGACCAGGCGACCGTTCTCCAGGAGACGGACACGGCGCAGAGGGATCTCCAGACGCAGGTCGAGGAGCCCCCCTCGTGAGAGCACGGAGCGCACGTTGCGCGGGGGCCGTCCGAGCGGGTGGGGGGCGGCGACAGTGGTGACGGAGCGCAGGGAGACGGGGTCCTGTGCCCCGATCATCCAGGCGACGGCTCCACCCAGCCCGGTTCCCACGACGGAGAACTGGGCGATGCCCATCGCCGAGACCACGGCGGTGACATCGCGGGACAGCTGGGTGAGGTCCGGATCGTCACGTTGCAGGTCCGAGGATCCGAAACCCCTCAGGTCCACCGCCAGGACACGGTGGCCCGCCCCGGACAGCAGGGGGATCACCTCGCGCCACGACCACCAGAAGAAGGGGAAGTCGTGGAGGAGGACGACGGTGTGCTCGGCGTCGTCGGGACCGGCGTCCGCGACGTGGAAGGAGGCCCCTGCCGCGCTCACGCGACGGTGGGTCCAGGGGCCCTGGGGCTCCAGGACGGACCGGGGGACGGGAGGTCGATGGGACACCGCCGTCAGTGCTCTCCGGCTGCCCGCGCGGCGCGGCGCCGCTCACGCCACGTGAGGTGTGCGCCCTGGGGGTTGACGCGCTCCACCTCTGCGCGCAGCACCTCCTCGTCGCGACCGGCGCGACGCACCCGGTGGGAGGTCCAGCCCAGCAGGAGCAGCACGACCCCGGCGAGCAGCAGACGACCGGAGTAGCCGCTGGACTGGACATGGTGGGCCAGGTTCGCGCCGAACGCATTCCACTGGTCCAACCACTCCATGGCGGGCAGGACGAGGCGCGCACTCGCTCCCGGGGCGACGACCCACGGCAGGCCCAGCACGGTCACCACGATGCCGATCACGTGCGCACCCAGGGAGGAGTGCCGTGCGAGCACCGCGATGAGCACGACCAGGATGATTCCTCCCGCCAGTTCGGCCAGGGCCGCCGGGTTGAGGACTCCTGTCGTCATGGGATTGTCGGTGGCCAGGGTCATGCGTGCCCCGGCGTCGGCGAGGAGGTACCAGGCCAGCGGGACCAGGAGGAGCGTCAGGATCAGCGACCACACGTGGGCACCTGCCCGGGAGGGCACCTCGGGGACCACGGTGGCACCCTCGAAGAGGGCGTCGTCGAGGGATCGGGGAGTGGTGGCGGAGTGCGAACCGTCCTCCTCCGTGGAGGAACGGGGGCGCCACTGTGCCTCCCCGGGGTCCTCCTCCGACGCCTCCTGCGGGGAGACGAAGGACCGGCGATGGACCCGTGTCTGGTCCAGGTCGTCGTCTCCCACCTCGCCGTCGCTCCCCTCGCCGTGCGCGTGCGGTGCGACGGGTCCGTCCGGTTCGACCGGTGTGGGCATGATGCTGCCGCGCTGCGCCGTGGCCGTGCCCGCAGCGGCGGGGTCCGCCTCGGCGGAGGTGTCGGGGAGCGTCACGGGTGCGGCATCGGTGGTGGCATCGGTGGTGGTGGCGGCGTGGCCGTGGGTGTGGTGTGGTGAGCGGTTCCCCAGGACGTCCGGGGGGGTCCCCTCGGGGTCCGCGTCCTCCCCCGGCGTCGACGAGGGCGGGGTCGGTGGCTCCACCTGGTCGGAGACCGGGACCGCCGGGATGTGGTGGCTGGTCGTGGTGGTGGTGTCCGCCGGGGCCGGGTCCCGGGACACCTCCGGGAGGTCTGCGGCTGCAGGCTCCTGCGGGGCGCGGACGTCGATCGTCTCGGCGACGTCCACCGGTACTGCGGTCTCGACGGTGGTCGGCAGGACGACGGGCGTGTCAGCCTGTGGGGGTTCGGCGGCGCTGCTCGGAGCTCCGCCGGCGGGGGCCTCCTCGTGCCGGGGCGCTCCCGGCACCGTGTCGACGGTGTGCGCATCGCCGGGGTCTTCCTCGGTGGAGGGCGGCTCGGTGACAGTGGGCGGTTCAGGGGCGACACTGCCCTGCACGGTCCCGGCGTCGGGGTCGGGCGCGTCGACGGGTGTCGCGTCGGGTTCGAAGACGGGCTGGGCGTCGAGGACCAGATCGGCGTCGCTCGGCGGCGCCGTCTCCGGGTCGGGGATGCGGGCGTCAGGGTCCTGATCGGTCATGGGTCCTCCTCTTTCCCGCCCAACATAGCGCCCAGTGATGCGATGGGCCCTCAGGAGGCACGGCTGGCCGTCACTTCGTCGCCGGAGCGGGCTCCTCGTCCCCGGTTCCCCCCGGGGTTCTCCGGCGGGACCAGTGGACGCCGAGCGAGGTCGTCACCAGCAACAGGCCGAGGGCGGTGACCACCGGTGCCGCGAGGCCGATCGCGGTGGCGGCGGCGGGCCCCGGTGTGATGACGAGGCCCGTGAGGGTCATCCACACCGGTACCCCGAAGAACCCGGGAAGCACCATGAGCAGCCAGGCGGGTACCTGTGTGCCCATGACGGACCAGCGTGATCCGAGGGCGACGCAACCCAGCAGTGCGGCCGCTGAGAGGGCGGGCAGGATCCGGGGCGCGTGCAGGGCCAGAATGCCGGGAAGACCGCGGGCGGCGACCTCTGTCGTGTCGTTCGGTGCGGCCAGGACCAGGCAGGTGACTGCGCCCGCGACCAGCAGCATGGAGGTGGTCGCCACCGCCGTGCGCTCACCACCATGGGAGAGTGGGCGGCGCCGAGGGCTGTCCGTCCGTCTGCGGGCCTGGCGTCGGTCCAGCAGCATCGCCAGGGATGAGCCGGCGCAGATGGCCAGGACCGAAAGGGGATACACACCCCAGGACAGGGCGGACACCAGGTCTGCGCTCGACACGCCGGGGAGTGCACGTCCGGGCAGGGGCGTCACTCCGACCATCTGGAGGACACCCACCACCAGTGCAGCGGCAGTGGTGACGACCATCCCCGCCGGGGAGTCCTCCGAGTTCACGCCGATCAGGACCAGGAGGAGTCCGGACACGAGGATCCCCACCATCCCCTCCGAGGAGGACAGCGGCTGACCGACCGCAGCAGTGGCCTGGAGGTCGGTGACCGCCAGGCCGAGGACCGACAGTGCGATGGGGGCGAAGAAGGCGGCGAAGATCCCGCAGCGCAGGTCATGGGCGCGTGAGGACCTCGTGGGTCGGGTGGGTGCGGAGTCGGTGGTCCGCGCCTGGGGCACCCCGGGTCCCGCCGACGGGCGAGGAGTCGCCCCGGTCATCGTGCTCCCCACATCCATGCCTCCAGTATCCATCCCCATCGACATGGGGGACGTCCCGCGGGGGTCCGCCCGTGTGGTGGCGGCACGTGGTGGGTGGGCCCTTCGAGCGACCTGCCCAGCACCGGGTGCACTCCGGCGGAACTCCCCTGCTGTGGCCGCAGGATCGCTCACGGATACGCTGGTCCGATGGCAGACGAGGACCCGGACACCGAACCCACTCCGCTGCGCCTGGCACACGCCTGGCAGGATGCGCGGGTGCGGGAGGAGGTCAGGGCTGCTGAGGAGGCCCTGACGCGGCTGCGCTTCCATGAGGGCCTGCGGAGGGGATGGGCGAAGGCCCGGGCGGAGGCCGCCGTGCGGGAGGCCGTCGCACTCGCGAGCCTGGAGGGAGTGCGCACGACCCTGGACGACCTGCGGGCAGTGACCATGCAGGACACTGGAGGCACCCTGTCCCACCCTGATCCGGGCACCGCCCTCGCCCTGGGGGTGTGGCGGGCCCAGTGGAGGCTCGCCCTCGACTTCCCCCCGCTCAATGAGCGTTCCCCGCGCAGACGGTCGGCGCACCCGCTGCCCGCCCTGCTGGCCGGCATCCACCGTGACACGTGCTCCGCCCTCGTGAGCGCGGGTGCCCTCCCGTCCCGGGGCGTGGCCGTCCCCGTCGAGCCGGGCGCCACTGGGCGGGTGATCGCACTCGCGTCGGGGGATCTGCCGGCCCTGGCTGCCGCGGCGGGGATCATCGCGGAGTTCCGGGCGACGGACGTCTTCACCCCCGGTTCCCTTGCCGTGGGCTCCGCGCTGGCGCGGTGGCTCCTCGTCGAGCGTGGCACCGATCCCACGGGTGTCGCGGTGGTCTCCCTCCTGGATGCGGAGGACCCGGCCGCCGCCGGTCGGGCACTGGGGGCCTGGATGGACGGCGGCGAGGAGGGTGCAGTGGAGTGGCTGGCCAGGTGTGTGCGTGGAGTGCGCCGGGGGGCGGAGGAGGGTGCCGACGTCGCGCGTCGGGTCCAGGCGGGACGCCTGTCCTGAGGTCGTGGGGGGCTCGTGTCCCGGCGTGCGCGGGGACACTGAGGTGGCGTGGGTGCGTGGGTGCGTGGGTGCGTGGGTGCGGGGGTGCGGGGGTGCCGGTCCGGCCCGCGACAGGCTCCCTCAGGCCCAGGTGCGCCGCGCACGCAGCAGCGTGTACCCGACCGTGCAGACCGTCAGGCCCGCGACGGCGAGAGGGAGCAGCATCCGGGCCGGGGAGGTCCGCACGCGCACCGTGTGGGTGAAGGACAGGACCTGCCAGTCGTTTCCCTGCGCCGCCTCGCGCAGTCCGCGGTCGGGATTGACGGCCACCGGATGGCCGACGAGCTCCAGCAGGGGGAGATCGGTCACGGAGTCCGAATAGGCGAAGGACTCGGCCAGGTCCCAGCCCTGCTCCTGTGCCAGGCGGGCACAGGCCCGGGCCTTCTCCTCCCCGTGGTTGAAGTGGAGGATCCGTCCGGTGAAGGTGTTGTCCCGGTCCACCTCCGCCACTGACCCGATGGCGTGGTCGGCGCCGAGCATCGTGGCGATGGGCCGGACCATCTGCTCCACAGAGGCCGAGGCGATGACCACGGCATGACCGGCGGCATGGTGGAGGGCGATGAGGTCCAGGGCCTCCGTGTAGCAGACCGGGTCGATGGAGCCGGTCAAGGCATCGGTCACGGTCGACTCCAGCACGGTGGCGTCCCACCCGCGCGCAAGGTCCCCCAGGGACTCGCGCATGCGCTCCATGAGGCGTTCGTCGGCGCCGCGCAGCAGGTAGGGGAGGTGGATGAGGATCCCGACGGCCGCTCCCCTGCGGGTGATGAGGCCCGCGCGGACCAGTGGGTCGCGCAGCGCCATGGAGGAGGCCGTCGCCAGGACCGTCTTGTCGAGGTCCAGGAAGGCTGCGCAGGTCGCGCGCATGTGCCCCGCGTCCATCTCGTCCCCTCACTGCCGCATGCTCATCGGGTGCCGGGTCCCTCGGCGTGGGTTGTCCACAGGCCGGGTCGAAGCCCAGTCTTCCACAGGCGAGGGGGCGTGCGGTGGCACACGATCACGCACTGGGGTGTGGTGGCGCCATGGAACACGCTGCGCGGGGAAGGGCACCTGGATCCGGACACGGGCGGGGCCGGGACATCAGCGCTGACACGCACCTCCCGCCCCGGGTCCTCCTCGACGGCCTGGACCCACCTGCTGCGAGCGCCGCCGCCGCGGTCATCCACCTGGTCGGGGGTGAGGTCGTCGGGGAGGAGCCGCGCGGACCCGAGCGCGCCGGTCAGCGGGGCGACGGCCTCCACCCGGACCTCCCTCCGGGTCCCGGACCTGGGCTCGGTGGGCGGCCCCTTCCGCGCCCGGGTCCGGGCTCGGGGGGACGTGGCGTGGACCTGGTCGTCACGGGGGATCCCACGAGGGCGACCCCTGACCGGCTGGGCGGAACTCCCGGCCTGGTCATCGGGGAGCGGGGATCACTGCGGCTGCCGGGGGACGAGGTACTCCTGGCTGATGTGGTGCATGCGGTGGCGATGGGGCAACACCTGGGACGGTCCCGTGGCGTCCTGTCGTGCGACGCGGTCCCCGACCCGGGACCGGGCCGCGCCCGTGATGCGGAAGCGGGTCGAGGTCTCGTCGTCGCGGTGGCTGGCTGGCAGGGAGGTGTCGGCACCTCGACCTTGGTGCGCGCGCTCGCACTCCACGCCGGGGCGGTCGCCGTGGATGCCACGGGTGCCGGACCGGGACTGGTGCCCCCCGGCGAGGAGCGCACCCCGGGTGTGCGCTGGGCGGACCTGAGGGTGTCCGAGCCCAGCCTGCCCCCGGACCTCGTCGCCAGGTTGCCTGTGATCGGGGGACGTCCTGCCCTCGTCGCCGACCGCCGCGGAGGAGCGACCCCGTCCGATCCCCGTCTGGCCCCCGTCCTGCGGCACCTCTCCCACGCGTGCGACGTTGTCGTGGACCTGGGCCGGTGGGACGGGAGGGGTGCGGCCCTCACCGGCCTCTCCCCCTCGGGAGGTGCACCCGCAGTTCCTGGGGGTGTGGACGTCGTGTGCCTGGTGGGAGGTGGGGACGACGAGTCCGTCGTGCGTCTCGCAGGTGCGCTGGGGGTGTGGCCGCCACTGTGTCCGTTGGTCGTCGCGCACACGCGGCGCGCGCCCTCGCCCCTGTTGGGGCGGGCGGCGGGTGAGTGGGAACGGGGCACCGTGGTGACGTGGCACTTCGGGCGGGGAACGCGGGGCAGGCGGAGGAGGTTGTCCCTGCTGTGGTCACGGATGCGTGGGCTCGTCCTCCAGGGTCGTGCATGGTCGGGGGGGACCGCACGGACCGGGGATGAGGGGCTCACCCGGAGCGGGGAGAGGGTTCGTGACGCCGGGGGTCCGGGCGGGCGGGGTGGTGTGTCGGATGTCGGTGGGCACGACGTGGGGCCTGTCAGTGGTGCCGGTCAGGGGGGACTGTCATGAAGGCATGGTGGAGGGACTGGGGGATGCGCCCAGGGCCCGTCACGGCGGGAGACACGGCGGGTGCAGCGCCCGTGACGCGTGCGTGGGAGCGTGCAGGGACCGGGCCCGCGCCCGGGGTGGACGGCGGTGGCTGGGCGCTGCACCGGGCGGTCGCCCGCGGGGCCGACGTGGCCTCGGCGGTGCGCGAACATGCACGCCCGGGTGCCGGGGTCCACGAGCTCGTCGGGAGGTGGGAGGAGCTGGAGTCCCTGGTGCGAGGTGTCGGCCCCGAACTGGCACCACTGCTCGCCCGGCCGGATGTCTCCGACGTCCTGGTCACCCCGGAGGGCGTGTGGGTGGACCGCGGGCAGGGGCTCGAGGCGGTCGGCCTGGACCTCGGCGGGGAGGCCCGGGTGCGTGCGCTCGCGGTCCACATGGCCGGGGCCTGCGGGAGGCGTCTGGATGATGCGTGCCCGGTCGTGGACGGGACGTTGCCCGGGGGCGTGCGCCTCCATGCCGTCCTGCCCCCGCTGTCCCGGGACGGGACGGTCATCTCCCTGCGGACCTCGCGAGCGGTGGCCTTCACGTTGGAGGAGCTGGTCGCGGCGGGCACGGTCCCCGTCGGACTGGAGTGGCTCCTGCGCGCCCTCGTCTCCTCCCGCGCGAACACCGTGGTCAGTGGTGCGACGGGGAGTGGGAAGACGACGCTCCTGTGCACCCTGTTGGGTCTGGTACCGGCCACGGAACGCATCGTCTGCATCGAGGAGGTCACCGAACTGGCACCCTCGCATCCCCACGTCGTCCATCTCCAGGAACGACGCGCGAATGTGCAGGGCGCCGGCGGTGTGAGCCTGACCGACCTCGTGCGTGCCGCCATGCGGATGCGTCCCGACCGCCTGGTGCTGGGGGAGTGCCGCGGGGGTGAGGTGCGTGACGTCCTCACCGCTCTCAACACCGGTCACGACGGGGGGTGGGCGACGATCCATGCGAACACCGTCGGGGACGTCCCCGCGAGGCTCGCCGCCCTGGGGGCGCTGGCTGGGATGGGCGGTGCCGCGGTGGCCGCACAGGCGGTGGCCGCCCTGGACGCGGTGGTCCAGATGCGTCGGGACCCCGGGGGCAGGCGCGTCAGCCAGGTCGGTGTGCTCACCCGACGGGATGGCGATCTGGTCTGTGAGGTCGCGGTCGACATCGGGCCTTCCGGCGAGGTCGTCCACGGACCCGGGTGGCAGGTCCTGTGTGCGCGGCTGGGAGTGGCGGTGCGGGAGGACGGGCAGGCACTCGTCGGGGAGGGGCCGGCGGGTGACCGGGGCGGTGGCGTCCCGTGATGTGGGTGCTGGCCGCGGCAGCATGCGCCGCCGGACTGGGTCTCCTCCCCCTGCTCACCCGGTGGGAGCGGATGGCACGCGTGAGGCACTGGCGAGGCGGGGGTGCGGCGCCCGCACAGGGGGCGGGGACGCCCTCGTCGGGGCCGGCGGGGGCGGCGGAGGTGTCCCTGGGGGATGCGGGTGCACGAGGGCGGCGCCCCCGGGTGCACGGACCTCGGGAGGGGCGCGATGTCGGTGCCCCGCCACTGTCGATGCTGGTCACGGAGGTCTCGGCCCGCCTCGGTGCGGGCGCATCGGTACCGGAGGCCTGGGCGCGTTCCTGGGAACGTCACCCGGGACTCGGACCTCTCGGGGGGAGCGACGGGGCCGGAGTGCCCCGGGGTCTGGCGGCGTTGGCGCAC